>CAVWTZ010000133.1:0-20309 GCA_963757485.1 uncultured beta proteobacterium | reverse complement strand
GCTTGAAAAGCACCCTGTCAAGCAAACCAGGGCGCGCGTGCCGTCATAATCAAAGTGTTGGCACGTTCGCTATCCATGCCTGACAGCTCCACCAACTCATCCACATCCAGGTCTGCCAATTGATCTTGTGTCGTGACTCCCTTGGCTGCCAAATTGCGGGCAGTTTCCTCATCCATGCCTTCCAGCTTGAGCAGGTCCTCGATGCCGTGTTCCACCTTTTCTTCGCTGACGATTGCCGCTGTCAACAACGCATTTCGCGCGCGACTGCGCAACTCGTTTACTGTCGCTTCGTCGAATGATTCGATTTCCAGCATTTCCTCCAGCGGCACATAAGCCACTTCTTCCAGCGTGCTGAAACCTTCCTGTACCAGAATATCGGCAACCTCTTCGTCCACATCGAGCTTGTCCATGAAGATCGCGCGCGTGTTGGAAAACTCCTCGTTGTGCTTTTCGCTGGACTGCTCGACCGTCATGATATTGAGCTCCCAGCCGGTCAACTCGCTGGCCAGCCGCACGTTCTGGCCGCCCCGTCCGATTGCCTGCGCCAGGTTTTCCTCCTCGACCACCACATCCATGCTGTGCCGTTCTTCATCGACAACGATGCTGCTCACCTCGGCCGGGGCCAGCGCATTGATCACATAGGTGGCCGGATCTTCCGACCAGAGAATGATGTCGACGCGCTCGCCGGCGAGTTCGTTGGTCACGCCCTGAACGCGCGAACCGCGCATCCCGACACAGGTGCCGATCGGGTCGATGCGCGGATCATGCGACACGACCGCAATCTTGGCGCGCGAACCCGGATCGCGCGCGGCGCTGACGATTTCCAGCAGCTTTTCCTCGATCTCCGGGACTTCCAGCTCGAAAAGTTTGACCAGCAGTTCCGGCGAGGTGCGCGACAGGATAACCTGCGGACCGCGCGCACTGCGATCGACGCGCAGCAGGTGCGCCTTGATGCGATCTCCGACGCGCAGATTTTCCTTTGCGATCATTTGTTCGCGCGGCAGCAAGGCCTCGATCTTGCCGAACTCGATGATCGCACTGCCGCGCTCGAGCCGTTTTACGGTACCCGACACCAGATGCTCCTTGCGTTCCATGAAATCGGCCAGCACCTGCTCGCGTTCGGCATCCCGGATCTTCTGGAAAATAACCTGCTTGGCGGCTTGCGCACCGATGCGGCCGAAATCGATGGATTCCAGCGGTTCCTCGATGAATTCGCCGATCTGGATACCGGGCTGGCGCTTTTGCGCCTCTTCCAGCTTGATGTGCAGGTCCGGCGTCTCGAAGGTTTCGTCGTCCATCACTTCCCAGCGGCGGAATGAATCGTACTGGCCAGTTTCGCGATTGATCGCAACGCGCACGTCCGCCTCATCCGCAAAGCGCTTTTTGGTTGCAGAAGCCAGGGCAGATTCAAGCGCCTCGAACACGACTTCCTTGTCCACGTTCTTTTCACGGGACAATGCATCCACCAACAACAAAATTTCACGACTCATACCATTCTCCGGCTATTTACTTGCAATTCGGTAGGGTGTGCTCGGTGCACCATGGTGCGCAACAACGCACCCTACAAACTAAAAGGTCGGCACCAAACGCGCCTTGTCCAAATTCGACAACTCGATTGCTACCAGGTTGCCATCCACATCCAATTGCACTATCCCATCGTTTACCGCACCTATCACGCCAGCAAAATGCTTGCGTCCCGCCAGCGGCATGCGCAGCCTGATTTGTACCTTTTCCCCCGCGAACCTGACAAAATCCGCCTCTTTCTTGAGTGGCCTGTCCAGTCCCGGCGACGAAACCTCAAGGCGTTCATAATCGACGTTCTCAACCATGAACAGGCGTGTCAACTGGTTGCTGACTACCTGGCAATCGTCCACCGAAATGCCTTCGGGCTTGTCGATGAACACCCGTAACAGGCCGCGGCCGGAACGTTCCATATCCACCAACTCATAGCCGAGACCAGCTACCGTCGTCTCGACCAGCTTCACCACATCCATAAATTTACGGTCCACAAAAGAAAAACGGGCTCGAAGCCCATCTCAAAACGCGGGGTATTGTACCAAAACCCGCGGGGAAAAGAAATCGATTAAGGGGATAACTTAAAAACCATCCTGGTAGCGCACCGTGATCGGATAACGCCAGTCCTTCCCATAACTGCGCTCGGTCACGCGTATACCCACCGCGGACTGGCGTCGCTTGTATTCGCTGATGCGGATCAGGCGCACCACCCGGCGGACGTCGGCTTCGGAAAAGCCGCGCGCGATAATCTCCGGGATTGGGAGATTCTGCTCGACATAGCAGGCCATGATCGCATCCAGCACGTCATAGGGCGGCAGGCTGTCCTGATCGGTCTGGTTTGCGCGCAACTCGGCGCTGGGCGGACGCGTAATGATGCGCTCCGGGATGACCTGCCCCAGCGTGTTGCGATAGCGTGCCAGCCGATACACCAGCGCTTTGCTGACATCTTTCAGCACGGCAAAGCCGCCCGCCATATCGCCGTAGAGCGTCGCATAGCCGACGGTCATTTCGGACTTGTTGCCGGTGGTCAGCACCAGCGAGCCGAACTTGTTGGACAGCGCCATCAGCAGATTGCCGCGTATGCGCGCCTGCAGATTTTCTTCGGTGGTATCCTCGGCGCGTCCGGCGAAACATGTTTGCAGCGCGGCCAGATAACTCCGGAACATCGCCTCGATGGGGATTTCGTCATAGCGCACACGCAGGATATCGACCATCTTGCGCGCGTCGTCCAGGCTGATCTGGGCGGTATAGGGCGAGGGCATCATCACCGCATGAACCTTGTCCGCGCCAAGCGCATCGACAGCGATCGCCAAGGTCAATGCGGAATCGATTCCGCCCGACAAACCCAGCAATACCCCGGGGAAGCGGTTCTTGCCGATATAGTCGCGCACACCGAGGCACAGCGCGCGGTAAACGTCGGCCTCTTCGCCCGATCCGGCAACGATTTCACCTGCCGGCCTCAAGTCATCGCGAATTTCAAGCATGGCCAATGCCACTTCCAGAACGGCGCACTGCGCGGTCAGATCGCCATTGCGGTCCATCGCGAATGAGCCGCCGTCGAATATCAGTTCGTCCTGCCCGCCGACCATGTTGGCATAGACGACCGGCATGCCGGTTTCGGCGATCCGCTCGCGAATGACGCGATGGCGCCATTCCAGCTTGCCGATCGCATACGGCGAGGCATTGATCACCAGCAGCACTTGCGCGCCGGCATTGCGAGCCTGCCGCGCGGTTTCGGGCTCCGATACATCCGCACAGACATTCAGCGCAAAGCGGATGCCTTCGATTTCAAAAAGGCAAGGCTCGCCGCCCTGAGCGAAATAGCGTTTCTCGTCGAATACCGAATAATTGGGCAGTTCCTGTTTCAGATAGGTCGCTGCAACGATCCCATCCCTGAGCAGCGAGGCGGCGTTGTAGCGTTTTCCGTCGTGTTCGTGCGGATGCCCCACCACCACGGTGATACCCGAAATTTTCGCGGCGAGTTCACCCAGTGTTTGCGCGCAAGCCCGGTAAAAGCCGTCACGCAGCAGCAAGTCTTCGGGCGGATAACCGCACAGGCCGAGTTCGGGTGTCAGCAACAGTTGCGCGCCCTGTTGCCTGGCTTCTTCGGCAGATTGCAGAATCATGGCGGCATTCCCCGGCAGGTCGCCTACCACGCAGTTGATTTGTGCGATTGCAAGTTTCATTGCAGTGCCGAAAAAATTTTATGGGTGATCATCTTACCATCGTGACAACGCTGTCATGAACAAAACAGGTGCTGTTTAAAACCGCCTTCCACGGTCAACTACCGGCGTCACCGGCAGGCAGTTCATCCAGGGTTGAATCAACCAGCTTTTTCGGCAGGTGTTTGGTGGGTTTTACGCCCAACTCCTTGAGCATTTCCGCCTGGCGGATTACATTGCCCCGCCCGCCGACAAACTTGTTATATGCACCTTCATAACTCGTTTGCGCCTGCTTCAGCTTGGTGCCTAGGCTTTCCAAATCCTCCACGAAGCCGACCAGTTTGTCGTAGAGTTCCGCGCCCCGGCTGGCAATTTCCTGCGCGTTACGACTTTGCTGTTCCTGCCGCCACAGATGAGCCACGGTGCGAAGCACGAACAATAACGTGCTGGGACTGACCAGCATCACATTCTGCTTCAATGCGTCCTGCCACAAATCGCTGTCATGCGCTATGGCCAGCATGAAAGCGGGTTCCACAGGAACAAACATCAGCACGAAATCGGGCGACTTCAGGCCATACAGCTGCTGGTAGTTCTTTTCAGACAGTTCATTGATGTGGGCTCGCACCGAATCCAGGTGTCGTTTCATGGCGGATTCGCGCTGATGATCGGTTTCGGCATTGGCATATTCTTCATATGCCTTCAGCGAAACTTTGGCATCGACGATCAGATGCCTGTCTTCCGGCAGATGCACGACCACGTCCGGCTGGGCACGTGTGCCGTCTTCACGGGTATGGCTTTGCTGCACGTCGTATTCATGCCCCTTGCGCAAACCGGACGCCTCCAGCACCCGCTCCAGAATCAGTTCACCCCAATTGCCCTGCACCTTGGCCTGGCCTTTGAGGGCACTGGTAAGGTTGTGGGCGTCCTTTGACAGCTGGTTGTTGAGGGTCATCAGCTGCCTGACCTGCTCTGCCAGTGCAGAACGGTCTTTGCCTTCCTGAACGTAGACCTCCTGCACTTTTCCCTGGAACTCGGTGATCTTGACCTTGAGCGGCTCCAGCAACTGGTTGAGATTGGTCTGATTCTGTTCGGTAAATCGCTTGGTTTTATCTTCCAGAATCTCGCTGGCCAATGTCTTGAAGCGGTTGGATAGCTGCTCCTCGGCATTTTTCAGCAGTTCGATTTTTTCTCCGTTCCGGGTACGTTCCGATTCCAGATTGGCGGTCAATTCGGCTACCTGATTGCTCAATCGCTGTTGCTCAGATCCAAGCTGGTCACGAAGCGCGGCAAGATTTTCCTTATCCCTTGCCAGACGATGGGCTTCTTCCTGTGATGCGATCAGTCGCTCATTCAAGCGGGCAATTTCCACCTGGCTTTCACTTTTTGCGAACATCCCTGCAGTTGCAATGCGTTCACGCAAAACCAGCCAAACGGCTCCCGCACCCACAAGCAAACCAACCAAAAGAGAAACGAAGATGCTGACCAGTGGCCCCATGAGTATTGCTTCCTGATATGACTTTCATGCCAGTATAAACCAATCAGCCAGCCCAAATGAAAAGGGATGCCTGGGCATCCCTTCGCCTTACATGAACACAAACCGAGTGCTAGCTTCGTCCGGCGCGCTTGCGTTCGTTTTCCGTCAGGAAACGCTTACGGACACGAATTGATAATGGCGTGATTTCAACCAATTCATCATCGTCGATAAACTCCACTGCTGATTCCAGCGTCAGGCGAATCGGCGGGGTCAAGCGCACCGCCTCATCCGTGCCGGAAGCGCGCACGTTGGTCAGCTGCTTGCCCTTGATCGGGTTCACGATCAGGTCGTTGTCGCGGCTGTGGATGCCGATGATCATGCCTTCATATACCTTGTCGCCAGGAACAACGATCATGCGGCCGCGATCTTCCAGTTTCCACAACGCGTAAGCCACCGCTTCTCCGGACTCGGAAGAAATCAGCACACCGTTGCGGCGGCCGGGCATCTCTGCCTTGACCGGCGCGTAGTCATCGAACACATGGGCCATGATGCCGGTGCCGCGCGTCATGGTCATGAATTCGGATTGAAAACCGATCAGGCCGCGTGCCGGGATGCGGTATTCCAGCCGCACCCGGCCGTGACCGTCCGGCTGCATGTCCTGCAGGTCGCCGCGGCGGCGGCCGAGTTCTTCCATCACCGCCCCCTGGTTGGTGTCTTCCACGTCCACGGTCAGCACTTCGAACGGCTCGCACTTCTCGCCGTTGATCTCGCGATACACCACGCGCGGCTTGCCGACACCCATCTCGAAACCCTCGCGGCGCATGTTTTCCAGCAAGATAGTCAAATGCAATTCGCCGCGTCCGGCCAGCAGGAACACATCGGTCTCACTGGTTTCTTCGACGCGCAATGCCACATTCACCAGCAACTCCTTGTTCAGACGGTCACGGATCTGGCGGCTGGTGACGAACTTGCCTTCCTGGCCCGCCAGCGGCGAGGTGTTCACCATCAAGTTCATCGTCAATGTCGGTTCGTCCACCTTGGGCATCGGCAACGCCTCCGGCTTGTTGACGTCTGCCAGCGTCACGCCTATGCCGATTTCCTCGATCCCGTTGATCAGCACGATGTCGCCCGCAAGCGCCTCGTCCAACGGGACACGATCGATACCGCGAAAGCCGAGCACCTGGTTGATGCGCGCGCGCTTCGGGGTTTTATCGCCACTCATCACCATCACATCCTGGCCGGGTTTGACGCGGCCGCGGCGCACGCGCCCCACGCCGATGCGCCCGACGAAGCTGGAATAATCCAGCGCGGAGATCTGCAATTGCAGCGGTGCATCCTCGTCGGTATCGGGTGCCGGAACGTTCTTGAGCACCGCGTCGAACAGCGGGCGCATGTCCGTACTGGGCTTGGCCAGATCCAGCGTCGCGTAGCCGTTCAATGCCGAGGCATAGACCACCGGAAAATCCATCTGCTCCTCTGTCGCTCCGAGCTTGTCGAACAGATCGAATGTCTGGTTGATCACCCAATCGGGGCGGGCGCCGTCGCGATCCACCTTGTTGATCACCACGATGGGACGCAGGCCCAGTGCCAAGGCCTTCTTGGTGACGAAGCGGGTTTGCGGCATCGGGCCTTCGACCGCGTCCACCAGCAGCAGCACGCCGTCCACCATGCCCAGCACCCGCTCCACTTCGCCGCCGAAGTCGGCGTGTCCGGGCGTGTCCACGATGTTGATATGCACCCCTTCGTAATCCACCGCGCAGTTCTTCGCCAGAATGGTGATGCCGCGCTCTTTTTCCAGGTCGTTGCTGTCCATCACGCGCTCGGCGATATGTTTATAGGATGCAAAAGAACCCGCCTGGCTCAGCAGCTTGTCCACCAGGGTGGTCTTGCCGTGGTCAACGTGGGCGATAATGGCGATGTTACGGAGTTGGCGGGACATGGATACAGCCTTGCTATTGAAAAGGGCGCGCATTCTAGCACAAGCCGGGGTGCGGCAAACTTTTGCTGGCTTTTATTTTTTCCATCAGTATAATGCGCGGCTTGTCGCCACTAAGGCGGCATTGGTTCATCGTTATCTGACCTATCTCTGGCGCGTATGCAAATCGCGCCTGTCTAAAAAGCCCACCAAAATTCTCTAACGGGGATTCACTCGGGTTTTCCGGTTAGCAACGATGTTTTATGCGCCGGTTACCTCACCCCGTTCAACGGACTGTATTACTACCTGCGCTCACCTGGGGGAACTGCCAAAAGTTCGCCATGCCGGACTCGCTTCGGCATTCAGTCATTTTTAACTGAATGCTGGCTTGAGTCTGTCACGCGATGCGGATTCCCTTTGATAATAAAAAAGGAAACAAGATGTCATTTGAAAATTTGAATTTAAACGCCGCCATTCTCAAGGCAATTGCCGATACCGGCTACACTGAACCCACGCCTATCCAGGCACAGGCCATTCCCGAAATCATGGCCGGCCACGACCTGATGGCTTCATCGCAAACTGGTAGCGGCAAGACTGCCGCGTTCATCCTGCCCGCGCTGAATCGTCTGGCCACGCCTTCTGCCCTGCCCGGCAAAGGCCCGCGCGTGCTGGTATTGACTCCGACCCGCGAACTTGCACAGCAAGTTTGCGATGCTGCAACCAAATACGGCAAGAACATGCGCTTCAAGATCATCAGCATACTCGGCGGCATGCCTTACCCGGTGCAGAACCGTTTGTTGTCCAGTCATGTGGATATTCTGGTCGCTACACCGGGCCGTTTGATAGACCATCTGGAACGCGGCCGCATCGACTTCTCGCGGCTGGAAGTGCTGATACTGGATGAAGCGGACCGTATGCTGGACATGGGTTTTGTCGACGATGTGGAACGCATTGCCAAAGCGACTCCCGCAACGCGTCAGACGCTGTTGTTCTCCGCCACCCTTGATGGCGTGGTTGGCAACCTGGCCTCGCGCCTGCTCAAGACACCGAAGAAGATTTCCGTTTCGGCCGCCAGGGACAAGCACGAAAACATCGAACAGCGCATGATGTTTGCCGATGACGTTGCGCACAAGAACAAGATGCTCAGCCACCTGCTGACCGATGTGGAAATGAACCAGGCACTGGTGTTCACCGCCACCAAGCGCGATGCTGACAGTCTTGCCGACCAGCTCTCCGCTCAAGGCCATTCCGTCGCTGCATTGCACGGCGACATGAACCAGCGCGAACGCAATCGCACCCTGCTCAACCTGCGCAACGGCAACGTGCGCATTCTGGTCGCCACCGACGTGGCGGCTCGCGGTCTCGACGTGCGCGGCATTTCGCATGTGATCAACTTCGACCTGCCAAAATTCGCCGAGGATTACGTGCACCGTATCGGGCGTACCGGACGCGGCGGCTCGTCAGGTATTGCCATCTCGTTTGCTTCGAACCGCGATGCACAGCTGCTCAAGCGTATCGAACGCTACACCGAGCAAAGCATCAAGATGCACACCATCGAAGGACTGGAGCCGAAGTACAAACTGCGCACCGGCCCGTCTTCGGACCGTCCGCGCAGCAACAGCGGCCCGCGCCGCAGTGGCGGTTTCGGCGGCGGCAACAATGCGGGCTTTGGCGGCAATCGCACCGGGGGTTTTCCCGGAAAGACCGGCAACGGTTTTCACCACAGCTCACCGGACAGCCGCCACAACCATACCGGTCGCAAAGAAGGGCAGGGACAATGGCACGGCCAGGCTAACGGCAATACGCTGGGTGTTGGCGGAGGCCAGGGCTTTGGCGGTCAGGGTGCCGGCCAGCCGCGCAGCCAGGAACGCAGCTTCGGCAACAACCGCGGCGGCAACAGTGCGCCGCGCCGCAACGGCGATCGCCCCGGCTATGCACTCGGGCGCGGCAACAACGGCAATACCCGCTAAGCCGATGCGCTAAGGCAAACCAGCAAAGTGAAAAAGCACGCCGACGGCGTGCTTTTTTCTTGTCCGCGAACTATCAATATCAGAGGTATCTTTTCATCCGTGCCAGTACCGTTTCGCGCGGGAACAATGCCAGCACCGCATCCACCGAAGGAGTATGCGTTTGGCCGACCAGCATCACGCGCAGCGGCATCGCCAGCTTCGGCATTTTCAAATTGTGTTTCGCCAGCAACTCCTTGATCAATGCGGCCAGCGCGGGCGCTTCCCAGGCGACATCGGCAAAACGTCCGGCAAGTTCGCGCAATGCAGGGAGCACTTCGGGAACAAGATGCGCATCCAGCAGTTCCTGCGCCGGATGTATGTCGATATAGAAAACCTCAGCCTCGTCCGCCAGCTCCAGCAGCGTGGCGGTGCGTTCCTTGTACAACGCGATCAGCGCATCAAGCCGCGGTGTATCGCCGACCTGCACACCGCGTTCGGCCAAGTACTCGTGCACCAGACCGCCGAGGCGCGCGTTATCGGCCAGCTTGATGTAATGCTGGTTCAGCCAGCGCAATTTCTCCGGATCGAACTGGGCCGGCGATTTGCTGATGTGGCGCAGATCGAACCACTCGACGAATTGCTGCATCGAAAATACTTCCTCGTCGCCGTGCGACCAGCCCAGACGCGCCAGATAATTGAGCAGCGCTTCCGGCAGGAATCCGTCCTCGTCGTATTGCATCACGCTCACCGCGCCATGCCGTTTCGACAATCGTTCGCCATCGCTGCCCAGTATCATCGGCACATGCGCGTATTCCGGCAGCGCAGCCCCCAGCGCCTTGAGGATATTGATCTGGCGCGGGGTGTTGTTGACATGATCGTCACCGCGAATGACCTGGGTGATGCCCATATCCATGTCATCCACCACCACGCAGAAATTGTAGGTCGGCGTGCCATCGGGACGCGCGATGACCAGATCGTCCAGTTCGCTGTTCTCGAACACGATCCTGCCCTTGACCAGGTCGTCCCAGGCGGTCACACCGTGTGCCGGATTCTTGAAGCGGATCACCGGCTTGATGCCCTCCGGAGGAGCCGGCAAGACCTTGCCCGTCTCCGGCCGCCATACTCCGTCGTAGCGCGGTTTCTCGCCGCGCGCGCGCTGCGCCTCGCGCAATGCATCCAGTTCGGCTGGAGTGGTGTAGCAATAATACGCGGAGCCGGCCTCCAGCATCTGCTGCAGCACTTCCCTGTAACGTTCCATGCGCTGCATCTGGTAGAACGGACCTTCGTCGTAATCCAGATTCAGCCAGGACATCGCGTCCAGGATCGCCTGTTCCGATTCCTTCGTGGAACGTTCCAGATCGGTATCTTCGATACGCAGCACAAAGGTGCCGCCGAACTTGCGTGCGTATGCCCAGGAGAACAACGCGGTGCGGGCACCGCCGATATGAAGGTAGCCGGTCGGGCTGGGAGCGAATCGGGTGCGGATGGTCATAAGGTAAACAGAGCAGTGAACATTTGAGGCGCGCATTTTACGGGCTTTGTCCCTTGCGCACAAAGTTGTCGTGCGGCATTGACCAAGCTTGCCGCGTTATGCTCTAATTCGCGCCCGTTTTATCTTTCGGGCTCGGGCGGTTAGCTCAGCGGTAGAGCACTGCCTTCACACGGCAGGGGTCACTGGTTCGAACCCAGTACCGCCCACCAGTTTCAGGCGCACCAAACAAAAAGCCCGGCACTTTCGTGCCGGGCTTTCCTTATAGCTCAAGAACCGTTATCAGGCGGCATCCTGGATGTTTGAAGCCTGCTTGCCCTTTGGGCCCTGTGTCACTTCAAAGCTGACCTTCTGGCCTTCCTTGAGTGATTTGAAACCGCTCATGTTGATCGCGGAAAAGTGCGCGAACAAATCTTCGCTGCCATCATCGGGAGTGACAAAACCAAAACCCTTTGAGTCGTTGAACCATTTAACTATACCTGTTGCCATGTGTATTGCTCCTGCTTGCTATGAAACGGGGAAAGCCCCCGCAAAACTATTTGAGTCGAAGATTGCACATGGAAAACCAGTACTGCAAAAGCTTAGAATCAAATACCAAGGTGCCTTGTACGCTGGTTTGGCGGGTATGGCAAGATAAATTATCAATATGTCCGCCAGAATCAGTTAAGCTTTCAAAATTGGTCTCATGGCGTTCCGCTGACAATGGACATATTGAGTTTGCTTTTCCTGCTGCTGCTGGCCGCGCTGGGATGGTTCTGGTTCGACAGCATGCACGCACTCGAAATCGCCCGAAAAGCCGGCAAGCGTGCCTGCGACGATGCGCAGTTGCAGTTTCTTGACGATACGGTTGCCGGCACCGCACTTGCGCTGGTGCGCGACAAAACGGGACGCAGGATACTGCGCCGCAGTTACCGGTTCGAATTCAGCGAAACCGGCAACACGCGGCTTGAAGGCCAGCTGACCATGCTCGGTCATCGAATCGAGTCGATTACGATGGAACCGTATCAAATGTTGTCCGATGAACAGTAGTGCTGCTTTGGCGTTATCCGGCGGAGTTGAGCTTGAGCTTCAGCGAATGGCGTGGCCATCATGACCGGGACGTCGCGCACATTTCAAACCCGCTCAACTTCTTGAGGCCCTGTTGTTTTAATCAATCATTAACGACCAACGGTTAAACTGACTCCCCTTTTGCAGTAATGACACCATGGAGAAATCACGCAATGGAGTTGTTCGGGCACTTATTCGGTCATGATGAACACGAGGATACGGCTGATCTGCTGCCCGCCATCGACCGCGCCGTCTCCAGTGTGGAGCCTTTGCTCAAACAGATCGGCAGTTATCCTGACAGCTACCGCAAACCCGTCGCATTTGCGCTTGAATATGCCCGCAACCTTGCGGCCAGTCTGCCAGGCCCGGTAATAGTCAGCCGGGAAAGCTATGCCAGGGATGCATTTGTTCACGCGCTGTTTCCCGCCGTGGATACCGTGAGCGAGACACTCTGTTCCAGCCTGGCTATACAGGGCTATTGGCGCAACTTCCCAGCCAGCAATGAGTTATATGCCTTGATGGGTATGCGGCGCAAAGAAAAGTCCGTGGTAGGAATGGAGTTGTCCGGCCAAACGATACAGCGCGACGCGGTTCAAAGAGCAGTCTATTTTACCGGCCATACTCTTGCAAATCCCGCGCCCAGCGAGCAACAGTCCAGGGATCAGGTGGCCTGGAGTTTTTTCGACAATCTGGCGGCTCAGGTGAAAAAGCGGGTGCAGCTGCGCAAGCAGGACAAGCAGTCCCGGATGCAGGAGATGGACATATTGATGGCCCGTTTGCGCACCGCTGATGCACAGGCCAGACCAGCATTGGAAGAGGAACTTGCCAAAATGCTGAGCCGCGTGCAAACCGCGATCAATTCACTGGAATTGAACAACTATATGGAAGACTTCGAAGCCGTACTGCTGGATCCGCAGAAATATATTCGCCTGGTACAAACGCCGATAATTCTGGATAGCATGGGCATCAGGCGGGCCGGTGGCGAAGCAAGCCCCGGGGAAACGATCATATTCAACGACTTGATCGGTTTTGACCGCCGCAACTGGACAGTGACCATGGTCCATTGCAACAACATACAAGGAGAATCATACGCCGCACGGCTGGAGCGGGCATATCGCAAACTTGCCCTTTAGGACTCGCCACCGCCGGACAGGGAGTGCCGGATCTTCCTCCGGCACTCTGGTCATTGGCCGGATGCGCTGATTAACCGGCCCGCATCTCCAGCATCAGATGATTGACCCGCTTGACGAAGCCGGCCGGGTCGTCCAGTTGCCCGCCCTCCGCCAGCAATGCCTGATCGAACAGCACGGCAGCCCAATCATCGAAGTACTTTTTCTCGTCTTTCAAGCGCATCACCACCGGATGGGTCGGATTGATCTCCAGGATAGGCAGGGTAGCCGGGATTTTCTGTCCGGCGGCCTTGAGCATGCGCGCCATATTGCCGCCGATGTCATGCTCGTCGGAAACCAGGCAGGCAGGCGAGTCCGTCAGGCGATGCGTGACGCGGACTTCCTTGACGCGGCTTTCAAGAATCTTCCTGATCTTCTCGGTCAGTTCCCTGTGTTCGCTGGCCTGCTTTTCCTGCTCCTGTTTTTCCGATTCGTCTTCCAGCTTGCCCAGGTCCAGTCCGCCCTTGGCCACGGACACCAGCGCTTTGCCCTCGAATTCGGTCAGTGAACTTGCCACCCACTCGTCAACGCGATCGGAAAGCAACAATACCTCTATGCCTTTTTTGCGGAACACTTCAAGATGCGGGCTGTTCCTGGCCGCATTGAACGTTTCGGCGGTGATGTAATAAATCTTGTCCTGCCCCTCTTTCCTCCGGGCGATGTAATCCGCCAGCGAAACGGTGGCCGCATCGGTGTCGGCATGGGTCGAAGCAAAACGCAACAGGCCGGCGATCTTGTCCTTGTTGGCAAAATCTTCCGCCGCGCCTTCCTTCAGCACCTGGCCGAATTCGCCCCAGAACCTGGCGTATTTTTCCTTTTCATTGGCCGCCATGTCTTCCAGCAAACCCAGCACCTTGTTGGTGCAGCCCTTGCGTATCGCCTCGATGTCTTTCGATTCCTGCAGGATTTCGCGCGACACGTTCAGCGGCAGGTCGCTGGAATCCACGATGCCGCGCACGAAACGCAAATACGTCGGCAGCAGTTGTTCTGCGTCGTCCATGATGAACACGCGGCGCACGTAAAGCTTGATGCCGTGTCTGGCGTTGCGGTCCCACATGTCGAACGGGGCACGCGCCGGAATATAGAGAAGCTGCGTGTATTCCTGGCGGCCTTCGACGCGCGCGTGTATCCAGGCCAGCGGGTCGTCGTAGTCATGGCCGACATGCTTGTAGAATGCCTTGTATTCGTCGTCGGAAATCTCGCTCTTGGCGCGCGCCCACAACGCCGACGCCTGGTTGACGGTTTCGTCCTCGCCGGTGATGACCTGCCCGCCCTCTTTCCATTCTTCCTTCTTCATCACGATAGGCTGGACGATGTGGTCGGAATATTTGTGGATGATGGAACGGATCTTGTGTCCGTTGAGCAGATCATCCTGGTCGGCGCGCAAATGCAGCGTGATGTCGGTGCCGCGTGCAGGCTTGTCCAGCATCTCTATCGTAAACTCGCCGCCGCCGTCCGACTCCCAGCGCACGCCCTGATCGGCCAGTTCTCCGGCTCTGCGCGTCGTGACGGTAACTTTGTCGGCCACGATGAAGGAGGAATAAAAGCCGACACCGAACTGGCCGATCAGGTTCGCGTCCTTCTGCTGGTCGCCGCTCAGTTTGGCAAAAAAATCCCGCGTGCCGGATTTTGCGATCGTGCCGAGATTGTTGATGACTTCGTCGCGGCTCATGCCGATGCCGTTGTCGCTGATCGTCAGTGTTCTGGCATCCTTGTCGTAGCCGACGCGTATTTGCAGGTCGGAATCGCTTTCGAACAGCGTATCGTTGTGCAACGCCTCGAAGCGCAATTTGTCGCAGGCATCCGACGCGTTTGAGACCAGTTCGCGCAGGAAAATCTCGCGGTTGGAATACAGTGAATGGATCATCAATTGCAGAAGCTGTTTGACTTCTGTCTGAAACCCCATTGTTTCGCGATTGGCAGCAATATTTTCAGTCATAAGAATTCCTTAATGCATGTTTACGAAAACCCCCGGGCCAAATGGGGTCGATTTTGCCCATTTCAAGTATTGAGAAAGTATTCCCCGTACGATTGCCAAGCGGAACAAGAGGCGGATTCGCCTTATTCTGCCTGAAGTATCCTAATCTTCCAGGTCGCGCCTTTTCCTTGCGAATTCCTCCCGCTCAATTTCGCCGCGTGCATATCGTTCCTTGAGAATTTCGATCGCACTTTTCCCGTGATTACGGCCGGAAACAAAGATGGAACCCCAGATGAATTTGCTCAGCAAAACAATGGCAGCGACCAATAACAGCCAGAACAGCAGCATGCTGGTACCCCATCCGATGCCATACTCATCCCAATGTTCCCACATTTCCCACTCCTTTCCCGGTCATGCAATGACCTATAGTTTCACCCTGCTCAGCCGCAAGGCATTTGTGATTACCGATACCGAACTAAAGCTCATCGCTGCAGCGGCGATGATCGGCGAGAGCAACAGGCCAAAGAACGGATACAGCAGCCCCGCCGCGATCGGCACGCCCAGCATATTGTAGACGAAGGCGAAGAACAGGTTCTGGCGGATGTTGCCCATGGTAGCCTGACTCAGGTGACGCGCGCGGACGATGCCGTTCAGGTCGCCCTTGACCAGCGTCACCCCGGCGCTTTGCATCGCCACATCGGTGCCGGTTCCCATCGCGATGCCGACCTGCGCCTGCGCCAGCGCCGGCGCGTCGTTGATGCCGTCGCCCGCCATCGCGACGATGCGGCCTTCGGCTTGCAATTGCTTGACGATTTCGGCCTTCTGTTCCGGCAGCACTTCGGCCATCACACGCTTGATGCCCAGTTTCTTCGCGACCACTTCCGCGGTGGCATGGCTGTCACCGGTGATCATCACCAGCTCCAATCCTGCGGCCTGCAAGGCACGCACCGCGTCCACAGTGGATTCCTTGATCGGGTCGGCCACACCGATCAAACCCGCGGGCTGGCCATCGACGGCGACAAACATCACAGTCTGGCCCTCTGCTTGCAGCGCATCGGCGCGTTCCAGCAGCGCACCCATCTCTATGCCCAGATCGACAAACAGGTTCCGATTGCCGATGGATACTTTCCTGCCTGCCACCAGACCGCTGATGCCCTTGCCACTGACCGATTGAAATTCCTTCACGTCGGCCAAGGTCAGGCCGCGTGCCTCGGCACCCTTGACTATGGCATCTGCCAAGGGATGTTCGCTGGCACGTTCCAGGCTGGCGCCCATTTGCAAAATGTCATTGTCCTGAAAACTTTGCCCCGGAAAATCGGGTAGTGCCGCGACCGACATCAGTTTCGGTTTGCCTTCGGTCAGCGTGCCGGTCTTGTCCGTCACCAGCGTGTTCACTTTTTCCATGATCTCCAGCGCTTCGGCGTTCTTGATCAGCACGCCCGCGGTCGCGCCGCGTCCGGTGCCCACCATGATCGAGATCGGCGTCGCCAGCCCCAGCGCGCAAGGACAGGCGATGATCAGTACCGACACCGCCGCAACGATGGCGTGGGCAAATCTGGGCTCAGGACCCCAGATCATCCAGATGCCGAAGGCCGCTAGCGAGATGGTTACCACAATCGGCACGAAGTAGCCGGACACGACATCGGCAAGCCTCTGGATCGGCGCGCGGCTGCGCTGCGCTTCGCTGACCATGCGCACGATCTGCGCGAGCAATGTATGTGTGCCGACTTTTTCCGCGCGCATCAGCAAGCCGCCCGTCCCGTTCAGCGTCGCGCCGATCAGCCGATCGCCGGCAGTCTTCTCCACCGGTATCGGTTCGCCGGTCACCATGGATTCATCGACCGAACTGCTGCCCTCTACCACTTTTCCGTCCACCGGAATCTTTTCGCCGGGACGCACGCGCAACACATCGCCGACCTGCACCTGGTCCAGCTTGATATCCTCTTCGTTGCCATTGGTCCGCACGATGCGCGCGGTCTTGGGCGCGAGGCCCAGCAGCAGTCTGATCGCGGTGTTGGTGCGGCTGCGCGCTCTCAGTTCGAGCACCTGTCCCATCAGCACCAGCACGGTGATCATCGCCGCCGCCTCGAAATAGATCGGCAACGTGCCGTCCGCGCGGCGCAGCGAAGCCGGAAAGATATCCGGCAGGAAGGTACCGACCACACTGTACGACCAGGCCACACCGACGCCCAGCGCGATCAGCGTGAACATGTTCAGGTGCCAGTTGACCACGGACGCCCAGCCGCGCTGGAAGAACGGCCAGCCGCACCACAGCACCACCGGTGTTGCCAGCAGGAACTCGATCCATTGCAGCTGCGCAAACGAGATCATCTGCGGCACAAAGCCGGTCCACATATCTGATGCCATTGCCATCACGAACACCGGCACGGCCAGGGCCATGCCGATCCAGAAGCGCCGCGTCATGTCGTCCAGTTCGGGATTCTCTTCCTTGGCCGCCACGGTCCTGGTTTCCAGCGCCATGCCGCAGATCGGGCAATTTCCGGGTTCGCTGCGCACGATCTGCAGGTGCATGGGGCAGAAATATTCGGTGACATCGGGTTGGGGCAGCGCATCCTGCGGCTCCAGAGCCATGCCGCAGATCGGGCAGCTACCCGGTCTGGATTCGCGCACCTCCGGATCCATCGGACAGATGTACACCGCGCCAGGTATCGCGACTTCAGGCTCGGCGGGATGAAGATACTTGTCGGGATCGGCGGAGAATTTTGCCCGGCATTTCGGACTGCAGAACAAATAGGTCTTGCCCCCGTGCTGGTGGCGCAGCGGGGAATCCGGTTTCACCGTCATGCCGCACACCGGGTCCTTGATGACACCGTCATCCGTCACGCAACCAAACAGGTATTTCTCGGGATTGGCCGAAAATTTCGCCAGGCATTTCGGGTTGCAAAAAAGATAGGTCTTGCCCGCGTGTGCGTGGCGCAACGGAGAGTCCGGCTTCACTGTCATGCCGCAGACCGGGTCTATGTTCGAATCCGGGTTTGAATCCAGGTTCGCGCCCGCATCCGCAACGGGATCGACGGCAGCGCTTATGATGTTCCTTTCGATAACAACCTCCGCATGTCAGCGCGCGTATGCCTCGGTCGCATAGCGGCGCATCATGCGGTGGCTGTTGAAGTAGGAAGCGTTCTTGCTGATCGCGCCCTTCATCACCCTGATCCATCCGCTGCGGTCGCTGTTGTAATAGAGCGGCAGCACGACCTGTTCGAGCTTGTCATAAAGCGCGCGCGCATTGTCGTCCGGCACGCCCGCCATGTCGCCGATCGCCCATCCGGTCAAGCCCTCGATGCAGCCCTCGACCCACCAGCCGTCCAGCACCGACAAACTGGGCACGCCGTTGAATGCGGCTTTCATCCCGCTGGTGCCGGAAGCCTCGAGCGGCGGCAGCGGCGATTCGGCCACGCGTCCACCCGCCGGTCAATGTCTGCGCGAATATGATGTCGTATTCGGGCAGAAAAGCGACCGTGATCGTGCCGGCAAGATCGCGCGCATGCGCGCACAACTGCTCCATCAGGTGTTTGCCGTTTTCATCGTGCGGATGAGCCTTGCCGGAGAGCACGATCTGGAACGGCTGCTTGCGCGCAATCGCCTTCAGCCGTTCGAGGTCGGTGAACAACAGGTCCGGACGCTTGTAGGCGGTCATGCGCCGTGCAAAGCCCAAGATCGGGATATCCGGTTTCAGGGTGATCCCGGTGAGTGTATATTCAGAATTGGAGTTTCTTAACATTTTGGCAAAAGAGGACGCTGCCAAGCGCGAAATGGCAAAGTACATCGAGATGATGCACCTCCCGGGAGATCGCGAATTTGCCTTGCACCCGGGCGAGTTCGCCCTGGGCTGCACGCTGGAGTTTATCGTACTGCCCCCGGATATCGCTGGAAGGCTCGAAGGAAAAAGCACTTGGGGCAGGGTTGGCCTGCAGATCCATTCGACGGCGGGATTCGTCAACCCCGGAAACCCAGGGTGCCCTCACTTTCGAACTTCAAAACGTGGGTCGCGTCCCTATTCCGCTCTACCCCGGAATGCGCGTGGCTCAGATTTGCTTCTTCGAGTGCGAACGGTCGTCGATTCCGTACGGCGGGAAGGCCCGCTCGTCGTATGGTGGACACCCAGGCCTTATTTCGAGTCGGTATTACGAGCCCATCGATGCGGAAATCCTCCGTCGCATTCACCCGCCAAAGGAGGCGCCCGAGAAGATCCTCACTGACATTAAAGCGCTGATCGCAAAGAACCTTGGACAGGAAGCTGCTAAGCCTGTCATCACAGCACTTGAAAGGGCTGCTTCCGAACGCTTAAACAGCGGCGCTTTCCGGAGGGGATGATTATGCACCTTTCTGACCTTGAAGCAGCCATATTTCGTGGCCTTCTCAAGGCATCGAGGATAGCTGTTCCGACCAGCCACACCCTCGGGCCCACACAACTGGCAGACCTTCCGCAACCGAAATCCACGGAATTATTGGAACTCTGCAAGAAATTGGCGGCTGAAGCTTATAGAAACGGATTCCTTGAGCCACCAGACATCCCACCCGAGGAGGTGACGGACCTCCTAGGCGGCGCAGTCGCGCAATTCGTGGGGAGAGTCAGAACGAAAAAAGACTTTGCCTTCAAGGCAGACGATTCGTTCGACCTAGTGGAGCAGGCCGAGACGCTTCGCCACCTCCGTGATAGCCATATGCTGCCGGCGGAATACCGAACGCTTTTCCCAAAGGTATACGCTGCTTGGTCGGATAGTGCCCCGTATGCTTATCTCATGGAGTTTTTCGGAGACGGGCGGACAAAGCTTAGCCATTATCTCTTCTGCGGAGAGAACTCCGTCTCGCCTGACAAGGTCCTTCCCAGTCTTGTGGAACTCATCTTTGGTTTGTTCGGACACACCAAACGTAACCTACTACTCCCGAGCCTCGATGCCATCTATATCGAGAGAATCAGAAGCAGGCTCAGACTTGCGAAGTCGCTTAATGAGAACTTCAAAAGGATCATAGAATCTGAGCGAGTCCTGAATCAATTCTGAAGAGTTTATGCAATATAAGGGGTATCTTCAGATGGTGATTGACAATCTGGCTCCCCTTCGGCCACGTTTTTCAACCTTTGTTCACGGAGACATGCATCCTGGGAATATATTTTTCAGGGGGGAGGGTAAAGCGCTTGAAGTGAACTTCATCGACCCTAAGCCCTGGCTATGGGGTGACTACATGTTCGATGTGGGCAAGTTACTGCACTACACCCTGGTTACCGGACCTCTTGAAGATGCGCACGGAGTGAGACTAAACATTGGCGAAGGGCAGCCGCCAAAGGTGGAATATGCGATCAGTCTGTCAGAGCGCGCGAAAGGCCTTGTGGAACTTACCCAATCGCACCTTGAACAGTTCGCTACGCAAAACGACGACCCGAATTTCAAGACACGCCTGAAGCTGTCGCTTGCAACAAATCTGCTGGCGTTGTGCGCGAATCGCCTTGACCGCAAAGAACCCCTCGTCAACAACGCCGTCGTCTTCTATTGTGAGGGCCTGCGGTATCTACGCGATTTGGCCGAGGACTTATCCAACCGGCAGGCTTCTGGCGGGGTACTCGGTGTCAAAGACTCTCTGCCGGACGGCGCTTCTCGACTGTAGCGGAAAACGTAGCGGGTACCTGTTTGGAAGGGTTGGTTTTAGCCCG
>CAVWTZ010000132.1:0-8906 GCA_963757485.1 uncultured beta proteobacterium | reverse complement strand
TTCGCGGCGAGGTTGAGGTCGGAACGCACTTCGGCATGCTCCAGCACGGCAACGTCCAGCAGATTCTTCAGCCCGGTCTGGTAATAGCTGTTCAGGTCGGCATATTCCAGCACCTGCTCCGATTCCTCGCCGAACACGTCGGTGTGGCGTTCCAGAAAGATCTTGTCCTGGGTCAGCGTGCCTGTCTTGTCGGTGCACAGCACGTCCATCGCGCCGAAGTTCTGGATGGCGTCCAGCCGCTTTACGATGACCTTCTTGCGCGACAGTGATACCGCGCCCTTGGCCAGCGTGGTGGTCACGATCATCGGCAGCATTTCGGGGTCAGTCCTATTGCGACGGACACGGCGAACAGAAAGGCTTCCAGCCAGTCGCCCTTGGTGAAACCATTGATCAGAAACACGATAGGCGTCATCACCATCATGAAGCGCGATCATCAGCCAGCTGACCTTGTTTACCCCGGCCTGGAATGCAGTCGGTGCGCGATCCGTTGCCGTGACCCTTGCTGCCAGCGTACCGAAATAGGTGCGGTTCCCGGTCGTGACAACAATGGCGCGGCCGGTGCCACTGACCACGTTGGTGCCCATGAAGCCGATGTTATCAAACTCGATCGGATTGCCGGTCGAGCCATGTCGGTTGAGGGCAAATTTTTCCACCGGCATCGATTCTCCGGTCATGGCAGACTGGCTGATGAACAAGTCCTTCGAAGAAATAATGCGCACGTCGGCAGGTATCATGTCGCCGGCTGAAAGCAGTATCAAGTCGCCGGGCACCAGCAGCTTGATCGGCAATTCCACGCGTTTTGCTTCTTTGGTATGTATCCGCACACCGAAATACTTGATTGCATCGGGCGCGGCGTTTTCAGAGGGGTCACGCCGTATCACCGTGGCGGTGTTGCTGACCATTTCGCGCAACTTGTCGGCGGCCTTGTTGGAGCGGGCTTCCTGAATAAAGCGCAAAATCGTGGAGATTACCACCATTGTCCCGATGACGAGGCTTCCAATCTTATCATCGGTGTAATAGGACATGACGGCCAGCAGCTGAGCAGCAGGTTGAACGGATTCTTGTAGCAGTACCAGAGATGCGTCCACCAGCGGGGCGGTTTCTCCTGCGCGATTTCATTCAATCCGACGCGATCACGGATAAATTCAGCCTCGGTTTCGGTTAAACCGTCTGTATGGCTGTCCAATTCCTCTAGCAGCGCATCGGGATCGTTATTGGCTGCTGCAACCAGGTTTTGTATCAGTGAAGGCGGAAGATCGCCTGTGTTCTTCTGACCCTTGACCAGATCAAGAAACGCAAAGCGGCGAAAATGCCGGCTCAGGCCGCGTGTACGCACGAATCCGACAAACAGTTCTTTCAAAAAATTGATTTGCATCTGATCACACCCCAAAATATGTTGCTAAAACTCCGCATGCGCCCGAACCGCGAAAATAGAGACCGGCCCCCGATCCTGGTTATAGGCAGGATTGATGACGTACTGATAGTCCAACGAAAGCGACAGATTATCCAGCGCGTGCACGGAATATGAATAGTAGGTTTCGATGATCTTCTCCGCGCCATAATGCGGAAGCTGTCCGTCGCCGATCAGGATTCCCATTCCACCCGCTGCAAAATAATTGCGCGCAGCGCTCGACAATCCGTTCGCCACGGCAGCAAGGCCGAAGGTGTCATCGCGGCGCCCCCAACGAGCGCCTTGCATGGATATGCCCGCCGATACCGATTGGTTGATCTCGGTGAATTCATAAGCTTCCTTGCTGCCGCTGTTCATGCTTACCCGGGCAAACCCTCCCATACTGGAACTCAACTCCTGTTCAATGTTGATTGCGAAGCCGGATTGTGAACTGCCGCGCCGAACCAGCGAAGTATCCGGCGTGCTGTTCGTTTGCCGGGCCAGTTGCAGAGCATCCGCGTAACTGCCCATTTTGCCTTGGTTGACGAAGCCCAATAACTTTATTTTGCCCCGATGCTCTCCCAACTGATGCCTCTCCTCCAGTTCGCCTACCCATTCGTGCTGGCTGAATGTCGGATCAAGTATTGTGGCATTCGGAATTGTGGAAAGGTCGAAGAAGCCGCCACGCAACGTCCACCGGGATTGTGTCCATTCGATGGATGCACCCTTGGTGAATCCCCACGCATCGGCCGCATAGTCGAAAGCTCCCGAATCGACAATAGACCAGTTCATGAAGTCTGATCGGGGATCATGCGCATAGGCGTTGGCGTCAAACACATCAGTAACAGAAAACTTGCCTATCGTCAGAATGATATTGTCTGCCGATCGGGTGTGCCCCAGCTGGTTGGCCGCTGCCGCGATTGCTTGCCCGTCTCCACCCAAATTGATGGTTTGCCGGTAAAACAGTCGGGGCAACCGAAGATAGGGGGCATTCTCACCCACCCTGTAGGCTTCGCCGCTTGGGAAGCCGGCCATACCAAGGGTATCGCTCAAGCCAAACCCTTGGTCGATTTCCGGATTGATCCAAAGTTCGCTGCCTTCCGATAGACGCATCCCGGCAAATATCGTCAAATCATTCGTTGCAGCGCTGTCGCCATCCGGGTTCAGGCTATTCCGGCCCTGATAGGGAGACGTGAATGCAGGATGCCATTGGGTGACGTTAGTGAATTGACCAAACACTTTCCATCGTTCCTGGGTGGCTGGCATGACAGCGCTTGCAACGTCTTCGTTGTTTGAAGCGCTTGTACCTTGAACACCTGTTGCTTCAGCAATCGCGAGATGCGAGAAGGAGCCGCACCAGACACACAATAACCACCTTGGAAGTTGCTGCGCTGCATGAGTTTTTAGGTGTCCAACTTGTCGCAGCACGTTACATTCTTCCGTTGAACCAAAAATTATTGGGATGATACTAAAATATGATTGCAGAAATGTTGCAATCTGCAGATGTCCGGCTTTGCTTGAATTCGCGGCATGCGGCGATCTTCGATCATCATGATAACTACTTTGAAAGCAGTAAGTGGCGTTCGTGTGTGCGTGTCAAAGCTAGGCTTGGCTGCGCAATGGCGCCAAAAATCGCACCGATAGCGCCGGTGACACCCCTCGCCGATGCCCCCAAAGTACTGCTCGCGCTGCCCCGCGAACGATAGACGCGGCCCCCGCCTGAGCCGCGAATGCACCCAGAGCTCCGGGAAAAATGAGGGATACGGCTGCGATGACTGGAATGTTGGTTCCCCCAGGCGCAGGAAGGTCCACCAGAAGCGGACCAATCCCTCCGAGTGCGAAGCTGGTCGGCGACGTCACAGCAGCCTCCGGGTCGAACTGTTAGCGCTTCAGTGATGCCGATGTCGTCTCGATCGTTGGCTCCGAGCCATCTTGGGCCATCACTTGCCTCGATACCTGCGCGGCGAGATCGTTATCAAGGCCGCGCCGGACGTAGATGTCACGAAGTTCAGCGTGCTTTGCGTCATATTCGTGCTGTAGCGCATTGGTTCGATGTCGAGGTCGGCGGGTTCTATATCGGCCTGTGAGCTGACTGATAGATTGAATCGACCCCGATTTACTAGACACTCTCCAGCCTTTCGAAATGCCGTCTCTCAAATTCGATGGGAGACAGGCGATCATTGTAACCGTGACGCCGTTTCGGGTTGTAAAACATCTCAATGTAGTCGAATGCATCCGACCTGGCTTCGTCACGGTCAATATATATCTTGCGCTTGATACGTTCACGTTTGAGCAACTGGAAGAAGCTTTCGGCCACTGCGTTGTCGTAGCAGTTGCCCCGGCGGCTCATGCTGCCCACCAGATTGTGAGCCTTCAGAAAATCCTGCCAGTCATAGCTGCTGAACTGGCTGCCTTGGTCAGAATGGACGATCACTTCCTGCCCTGGCTGTCTGCACCACATCGCCATCAGCAGTGCATTGAGCGCCAGTTCTTTGTCGATGCGTGATTGCATCGACCAGCCAATCACCTGGCGTGAGAACAGGTCAAGCACCACGGACAGGTACAGCCAGCCCTCATGGGTGCGGATATAGGTGATGTCGGTTACCCACACCTTGTTGGGTTCATTGACATCGAACTGCTGTTGCAGATGATTCGGTGCAATCACCGAAGGGCGGCCATAGCGTTTGCCTGGTCGACGGTGATAGCCGGTCTGCGAACGCAGCCCCTCAGCGTGCATCAGTCGATAAACGCGGTCTTGCCACACCGTTCGCTCAGATCGTGCAGGTCATCAGTCACTTTGCGGTAACCATAGACGCCGCCGCTCTCCAGCCAGGATTGCTTGATGAGCCCGCTCAGGCGTCGGTCATCCTTCTGTTTGGCCGTAACAGGGTGTTTCCGCCAGGCGTAGTAACAAGAAGGATAGACTGCCATGACATGGCATATACACAGGGATATTTATTTTCGCCTGCAGTGCCTGCGGCGGAATTCGTAAAGATGATCGCACACGGGACTTGAGCGAACCCGGCAAGAATTAACTGAGGTCATTTTTTTGTACTACGAGCAGAGAAGTGAATGCACCAATTTTTGCTGTTTCCGCGTTTGACGACTGACATGGCGTTTCCGATGCGGGTATTTGATGCGGAGACCATCATCAATTCCACCATCAAAGGCAACAGAAATAGCAGAAATCACTATTGACATCCGGTAAACATTCACAATCTCAGTAAATACGTGGCTTGGCACGCTATCTGTATTAAGGAAACATTGCAACTTACAGCAACATATTGTTTTATAAGTGATTCATAGCAGATTAAAAGTTAGGCAAAACAGTAATATCCTATATTTTTCGCTGGATTCAGGATGATTTTCTGTACATATCAACAAAGTTTCCCACAGATATTGTTGATGGATAAAAATCAACTTTATCTACCAATATGTTACTAATGGGATCGATACTTTTTGTTGCACGGTCGTGCATGGCCAATCGCCTGCGGCGATTGCAAAGCAGAAACAGTTATGACCGTGGTAGACCAACGCGCTTTTCACTGCAAACAGTGATGTGACTTTTGATGTTGGTCTAAACACTACAGAAACTGTGGGGTCGCGGTCTACCGTAAAAACAAAAAGGGGTTACATATTATGTAACCCCTTGAATTCATGGTGCGGAGAGAGGAATATAACAACCCTCTGTAATACCCGTATATACAAGTATTCCAATATTTGAAGTTGAGTTTTACCCAGATTTTTACCCGTTAACAATGGCACGCCCCAATTCTTAAGACTTGGGAGTAAAATTTCCCACTTTTTTGCAAAGTAATGACAACCGATTCAATTCGTTTTACTCAGCACCCTACTGCCCCCCCAGCGGCCCCCGCATAGCCGCCCCCCTGCCCCTACCTGCATGGCCTCAGGTCCCTTACCTCCATGCCTGTCATCTGGGCAAGCTTGGCAGCCCTGTCAATGTCGGGTATGTATTCATCACGAATCCATGCAAATACTGCACTCCCTGAGCATCCCATTTGCAGCGCCACTTTGGTAGGTCCACCCGCTCTGGTAACAGCGATCTTCACTTTGTTCTGAAATCCAAAATCGTTCATTATTTCTTCCTCGTTTTAATTATTTTTATGTGTACCGCAGAAGCAATTGTTGTCATCTGCTTAATATTATTTTAGCTTGCAGCATGGCCGAAACTGCCGAATATGGCGTATTTTCTGAACTATTTTTTTCGACCCATCTGCGGCGTGGAATAACTCCCCGACATTAAACTTTTGCTCGGGCGGGGGTGGGCATGTTGGGGGGGCTTGGTGGGGATACGATTTGGGGCTGGAGATTATGAGCCTGGAGTGACAATGAAAAGTGCCAACGTATTTTCGCATTCGGGTAATCTATAATGAAGTGCGCCTGATCGCTGTGTGCATAAAGCAGAAGTTCAGTATCGGTTTTGATTATTTGGCCGACCTGCCCTCGCACCCGTAACTTCTCTACTGGCAGAATATAGTTTTTGCTGATAGATTGCCGTTCCACGTATCGGCGCCCCCAGACCTAACTACACTGAAGAAGAACATGGATCTTGTAACGCAAAGCCTACTATCCTCCTCATAATGCTTAGGGTTCCTATCTTCGTAGCCGTACTCCCGGATCTGGCGCTTCTTTAATTTGTTGGTCCAGTGAGCCGGTGGCCTGATCGTTTTCGTGTAGCCTTTGATGCAGACTGTTTGATGGATATTTTGCTGCGTAATGTATGGGTCTGTGGCACCTGGGGTGAATTGGGGGTTGGGGAGATCTGAGGCGAATGCCTGGGTAGTGATTAGGGCTAGGTACAGGGTGACTAGGAGCAGTTTCATTTGGGCTCACAACCCTTGGATTTATTCTTGGTACGTTGCTTGGTTACCAACGTGGAATCGTCTAGATTCATTGCTTGAATTGGCAACTATTGGAGTCGATAGTCCCGTTGAAGAAATTTTCCAATTCGGCGCCAATCGTACGATCATTCCACTTATTACGTAGATCGCAAATGTATGGGCTAAAGGTAGTAAAAAATGCAGATGCATCTTTATTAAATAACGCATGAGCAGTATCAGAATCACATACCTTTACGTCAGCGCAAATGGCGATTTCATCGTAAAAGTCCATAAGTCCATTGATTGATTCTCTATTTATACTGGGTTGGGTCATGTCAAGAATAAGTTTGTCATATTCGGATTTTCTTTTAGATTTTATGGGATTCAAGAGGGCCTTGGATTCGGCCTGATAGTGTGAATCTTGCAGGCGATCAAGTATTACTCGATATCTAAGAATATCTTGACTATTAAAGCGAGTGAGGTAACCCATCGTTCGTTCTATCTTCTCCGACCTAACATGATGTCGATATTCAATTAAGGTAAAAATTCCACCCACAATAAGCCCTAGAACAGTAATCCAAGACACAATCATTTCCGAAGCAGATTTTATCGATGCGCCTGACATGTTTTTACATTTCCATAATGTGCCTAGTTATTGTCGCAATTTGGTTGCGTTGGATCCTGATTACAATCGTGCTCATGATGAGGATGAGGGTGAGGGTGGTCTTGTCCCTTATGTGAGCATTCGGATAAATCTGGATTTAGATTACAAGGGGATATTAACTCGGGGGGATTTGGCGCTGCCACAGGCGGCATGGGCGCTGCCACAGGCGGCATGGGCGCTGCCACAGGCGGCATGGGCGCTGCCACAGGCGGCATGGGCGCTGCCACAGGCGGCATGGGCGCTGGCATGGGTGCCACTATTTCTTGTGCAAGCGATGTAACTGGGACGCAACAGGCCACAAATAAAAGCGAAATAAAAAATGAGGTCATTCTAAGTTTCAGCATATTTGCCTCGATGTTGGTCAACAATGCCAATAATTCAGAGAAAACATATCGCCAAGACTAAAAATCATTCAGTTTTAAGAGTTACACTCCCCGGCCGTGCCTTGAACGTTACCGTTATCGTATTGCCAGCTTGGCGTTGTGCCGTATTCGTTGCCCCAAGTGAGAAGACCAAGAACTTTAGGTTTGCTCCAACAGTGTCTTGGTTGATAACGGTGAAACCAAATGCGTAGGTTCCACCATCATCCTTAACCGCAGAACCGCCTGGGGGAACCAGTGACATGCAAGGCTTCTTCTGGCTTGCTTCGAGAAGACCATTACGGAGCAGTTGTAGACTAGCAGCAATTGGATATCGGTTGGCATCAATTGCTTCCGGGGCTTCTCGATGTTCATTCGGTGTTGCTTCCATCTTCGGATATAGTGTAAAAGTCAGTGTCTGTGTCCCCTTGGTTTCTTTCGAAGCGCCTATGCTTGGCCCGAATGTAGTCGATCCCACAGGCAACGTCGCTGTACCAGTTCCATTTGTCGTATTGTCGGTCTGGGTTGTAAGTGACACCTTTACGCTGTCGATATTGAAACCAATAATTCCTTGGCAGGCATTATTGAGGGGTTTTGCTGCCGCTGCGATTGCGTCATATGCCTGATAAACACCAATGTCCGCCTTGATTGCGCTCACCACGTCGGCAACAGTGGCGGGCTTGCCTTCATTTTGCGGAATATTTTGGCAGCCTGCTATGGCTAGGACAACAGAACACAGGATCAGTACACGCATGATACCTCCTCGTCGAAAGTACGTTTTGCGACACCTATCAGTTAGAAGCGGGGTGAATGCAATTAGGTCCCAATGATGATAATAATATTACTACTAAACGTTGTGTTAATAAAATTATCGATCTATAAATAGTAACAGCTACGGATTCGATTTGGTCTGCTTGACGGTCTACTATCTGCCTGTATCTACAGGCATGGAAAGTCCCTGATTGCAACCCATTTGCAGTACCTGTAGCGAAAAGGGGCCGCTAATCTATATATTTGTATTTGTGTGGTATCGCACAGAGGCGTATCTGGCGAACTGTTAGTCTTAAAACTGCTGAATATAATTCCGTACTATTGGTAACTTTTGCAGGAGGGAGCTTCACAATGAACAAGTCATTCAAGTTTTCGGTAGCAATGCTATTTATACTGACAACGCTGCTATCTGGCTGCATTTTTCCAGGTGAAGGGCGGGATCATGGCGGGGATCACGGTGATCGTGGCGGTGATCACAGAGATCGTGGAGATCACGGCGGTGATTACGGGGATCATGGCGGTGATCGTGGCGGTGATCAAGGGGAAAGTCGATAGCACACCAATGATTCGATGAACAGCACCAATACCTCAGTTAAATTGTAATTTATACCTGAAAGGTAATTGAATATGTTCAAGAGCTATTACGTATTCGCTTCTGTTGTTGCGGGGATCACAGTTGCGCTATTCGTAATTGGTATTGTTAATAGGTAGCGTTGCTGAAGCGACAGCTAAAATGTAGCTGTTGCACCTACTTCCTGCCACAGGCATATTTCCACAGCTCGTCGCCCATGCTGCCTGGCATAACCCGCTCCCACTGGTTGGTAACTACCTCGTTTGGAACGATGCCGCCATTGCCCATATGCTCCGAGTAGGCAGTATAG
>CAVWTZ010000131.1:0-25518 GCA_963757485.1 uncultured beta proteobacterium | reverse complement strand
AACGGACGCCTATACACCGAATGTGCGGACCTGCTATTTGCGACGCACAACTTTGGCTTTTTTAAGCACCTTGGTCTTTGCAGAAGATTTTGCCTTTGACGGGGTATTGGTCTTTGCGGTGGTTTTTACCTTAGCTGGAGATTTTGCCTTTGACCGGGTTCCGATCTTGGCCGCTTTCTTGGCTTCTTCCTTTGCCTTCAAAGCAAGCACCACTTTGCGCCATGCATGGAGTTGTTCATCTTCCAGCTCCAACTGCTCAGCCAACGCTTCTTCCTGGCTGATCTTGTTCTTCTCCAGCCGGCGGTCCATTTTGTTACCCATTCTGGATAACAAGCGTTCAGTTTCTTCCATGGTCAACTGCTTGACCTTGGCTAAATAATCCGGCTTTTTTATTTTCGTCATTATTATTTCCTCCCATTAATTATTAGAACTTTTGACCTCGGTGTTGCGGCAGATCAGATTTGACCACTGCTTGAGATTGCTGCCAACTATGAAGCATATGCTTTTATTTAAATCATTTACAAGTGTAATGTTTATAAAGGCGTGTTCTGCTCGGCTTGGATGATCATATAAATGAATGCAGTTCGATTAGAATGCCAAAACGATAATTTTGTATGCAAGAGAACCTGAGATGGCTGAACATTGCAAAAAAGTCATAATCGTTGGAGCCGGAATAGCAGGGCTCTGCACTGGGGTTTACGCTAGAAAATCTGGGTTTGACGTCGAGATCGTTGAGATGGGCCATTCATCTGGCGGCCTTGCAACCAGCTGGCAGCGAAACGGCTACACCTTTGAAACCTGCATTCACTGGCTTTTGGGTTCCAACCCGACGGGTCCTTACCATGCGCTGTGGAAGGAAGTCTTTAATATCCAAAGAATTGATTTTATCAATTTGGAGGAAATCGCTCGCATCGAGACTGAAGATGGCCAGCATCTTGTCATCAAACGAAACATTGACGCAATCGAACATGAACTATTGAGAATCGCACCCGAAGATCGGGTGGCTATCACTCGGCTTGCAAAAGGGATCAGAAAATTGATGAACTGCAAACTCCCCCTTATGAGCGGGCGTTCATTAACTAACCTCGCTGGTCTTTTGCGATTGGTCCCGTATCTCTCGGAGATCAGATATTGGTCCAAGATGACAACTGAACAATTGGGTAATCAATTCCAGCATCCTCTTCTCAGGAGTTATTTTGGCGGGAATGCCACTCCGCAGATGTCGGCCGCTACCGTAATATTTTCACTTGCATGGATGTGTAACCACGATGCAGGCTACCCGATCGGGGGTTCTCAGGCCTTGATCAAACTCATTGAGCAGAACTTCAGGGATCTTGGCGGAAAAATTCACTTCAATGCAAAAGTTGACCGCATTATTATTGAGCACGACAAGGCTGTGGGGGTTCGTCTGGCCGATCAATCTGAGATTCGAGGCGACTGGGTAGTTTCGGCGGCCGATGGACATGCTACTCTTTTTGAGTGGATACCTGATCGATACCGTAACGAAATTGCCGAGAAACCCTATCGCAACCTGCCGGTTTTTCCATCGTATCTTCAGGTTTCTTTGGGTGTTAAGCGAGATATGCGCCAAGAGCCTGCGTATTTGACGTTGATCTTAAATACGCCTCTTAAACTTGATCCAGTCTCGGACTTGAAAGAGCTCTCAATTCGGTTTTTTCATTTTGATCCGACCTTTGCGCCAACCGGGAAGACGGCAGTGACCTGCTTCCTTCCAACCTACAATTATGATTATTGGGTTAATCTTCATAATGGCGATCCTGTTTCTTATGCAAATAAAAAACAGGAAGTCGCAATGAAAGTCATAGAAATACTTGAACGAAGACTTCCAGGCCTTAGAAACGACATCGAAGTGATTGATGTCTCCACCCCTGTTAGCGTGATCCGACATACGGGCAACTGGAAGGGAAGCATGGAAGGCTTCCAGCTCACACCACAACCCGGATTTAGGCCCCTTTCCAATACGCTCCCCAAACTAAAAAATCTGATGATGGTTGGTCAATGGGTCATGCCGGGAGGAGGTCTGCCTTCAGGACTGATGACGGGCCGTAGATGCGTTCAAGAAATTTGTAAGGCTGAACAGCAGACGTTCAGAACTTGGTCATTAAATGCTGTCGACAAGCAAAATGAGAACCTGGACTCAGCTAATTAGTAAGCTCCAAAGCCACTGTCGGACAAATCTAGTATATTGACCACGCTATAAAACCACCATAAACCAGCCACCAGAAAGGACCCATCATGAACCGCTCAGAATTGATAGCTGCCATGGCAGAAAAAACACACTCCACAAAAGTTGACGCTGACAAAGCCATCGCAGCACTGATAGACATCATCACACATACCCTGACAAAAGGTGACAACGTTGCCTTGGTCGGCTTCGGAACATTTGAAGTTAGAAAACGTGCTGCCCGTGCTGGTCGCAATCCAAGTACTGGTGAAGCAATAAAAATCAAGGCAAGCAAGGCTCCGGCATTCAAGGCAGGTGCGACGTTAAAAGCTGCGGTTAATGGGGTTAAGAAGTAGTATTGAACTCCGCAGAATGAACCAGCTGAAATTCGTAAAAGCGCCTTGCCAAGTAATCTGAGTGACGGTTCGGCTTGTGATATATGGGGCGCATTGCTTGCATGGTGATCTAAAATCGGGATGTCGAATTGATAGAGCATCGTTATGACTGAACAACCCAAAAAGAGACACAAGTACAGTTTAAGTGCACCCTGCCTCTACACCCTACGCATTGAATTGCATCCGGAGGAAATTCAGCCGGTAATTTGGCGGAGGTTGGTCGTGGATGGGCGGGTAAGTCTAGCCAAGCTGCACCATTTCATGCAGGCCGCATTCGGCTGGACCGACGCTCATTTTCACTCGTTCACGATTAACAAAATCCGTTATATGGAGCCTGATCCAGAAGAAAATATGGATGACATCGAGACACGAGATGAGCGCAATGGCTATCTCAACCGCTTGCTGGGTGAGGGCGATACGTTTGTCTACCTCTATGACTTCGGCGACGGTTGGTCTCATATCATTACCGTCGAAGAGATCGAAATGGTTGAGGAGGACCCGCACGGCGATGCTTATGTGGCAGCGGGTGAGAGAGCATGTCCGCCTGAGGACGTAGGGGGGAGTACTGGCTACCACGAGTTTTTGGAAACTATTCTTGGCAATCCCCATTCCGAAGATGCCAAGAGATTGCTAACTTGGGCCGGGGGCGAGTTCAATCCCGAAATGTTTGACCGATTGGCGGCCAATGCGGCAATACAACGCATGTTGTGGAACGCCTGGGGAGGCAGTTAATTCAGGTTCAGCTGAGCAGTCGAGGTTGCTATGTACATCGTGAAAGGATGAAGAAGCTGCCTAGATAGTTGGCGCACTGATTGTTCAACGTTAGCGGCGTAGGCTGGCTATCATCGCCTGTGTTCGGTATATAAATTCGATGAAGACGCCGTCATTCCATGCAAGATTGTTGATGGGCCCTGATCGGCAAAAGTCGAACCATTGATAAAACAGCGGCAAATACAGAATGACCAAGCCCACCCCAACAAGGATACAAATGTCAGGGGAAAACAACAGGGGAAGCAATGATCAAAGTAATTATCATTCTGCTGCTATCACTTTTGAGCGGCACTGCTTTTGCAGAATGGGTGCCTATTGCTGCAATCCACTCTCAAGAATCGCCTGAAACCCAAACCGCCTACGTCGATGCTGCCACCGTTCAGAAGAATGGAAACGTCGTGAATATGGCAGTCTTGGTGGATCACCAGTCAGGATTATCAAAGGGAGTTGAGAGCAGCTTGGATAAGTTATTTTTCAGGGCCAAGGGTGATATAACCAAGTCCTGGAAAGTTCAGGATGAATTCGACTGCACGAACAAGCAATTAAGAATGCTGTCCCACACATTACTGGCAGGATTTGCCGTTACCAGCCAAAGCTTGCTGCTGTGTCCACGCTTAAAGCTAATGCCGAGGTCAGTTAAACGCTTGCCGAAGTTGTTCTTGGCTTTTGCTTTATAACCTGAGTCCCTGCACCACTTTGCATAACCCGCATAAATCTCATTCGGTGACATCCCTTCACCGGTGGGATCCAATATCAGGCACTCGTCGAGAAACATGCGCTCAGTGTCGGAATCGTTCCTGTACTGGTTCAACGCCTCAACCGACGAAGCCGGTATGACCAAATGGCCACGCTCATTAAGATTTTTCAGGCCCTGCACCGCCCAGGCCAAAATGCCAGGCAACTCTGCGGCCAGTTTTTCTTTTAGATGTGGATCTCGATTGGCATCCTCGAACTTGCGGTTGAACGTCAAAATCATCGCACGTCTAAAGAAGCCATCAGACAGGTCAAGAAGGCGGGGCAAGTGGTTGGTTGAACCGATCAATCTGACGAAGGGCGTAAATGTAAATGGCGGCTTGAATTTACGCTCGGCCTGGAGTTCATCTCCGGTCACAATTGCCTTCAGGTAGCTGTCGGGAAGAGTGGCTGCTGCGCTCATTTCTGACGAGATGTTGACCAATTTGTTTTCCAGCTCTGCAAGGGCAAACTTGTCGCCCAGTCTTTCAATGTGAGCATTGCTGATGTTTTTGCTTCCAATTACCTGTGTCAGTATGTACAAGAACACCGATTTTCCATTGCCACCTGGCCCGATCAGCCACAAGAACTTTTCATGGCTGTTATTCGGAATCAGGCAATAGCCCATCCACTCCTGCAGCAGTTGTTTCTTTTCCACCTTGTCCAGGTCATTAACGAAGATTTCTTCGAGGAACTGCAACCATCGAGCGCAGACGGCGTTAGGGTTCCATTCGATGTCGGTTTTGGTCAGGAGTCCATGACTTGGGCTATGGGTTAGCAGCTGATAAGTCTTGGTATCGAGCGTCCCGTTTTTAAGGCAGATAAGGTGCTTGTTCTGGTTTACATCGGCTTCACGGACGGACTGGAAATCCTTGATCAGCGTCAAAGTGTCATTGATCACCTTGGCCTTGGCAATACCCCCCAGGAATTCTGCCAGTTTGCGCCTTATATCTGCACGCTCGTCTTGGGCACTCCATATCCCATCATGATAGGCATAGAATGATTCATTGCAGTAATAAAGCCCTGAGGAGTAATACTGGCTCAAGAACTGTTCCACCGTTTCGGGTTTGCTGACGCCCGAAATGACAACAAGGGAGGATGGCACTTTTCTGGTGAATATCAGTTGCGGTATCAGTTCGTACATATCCGCAGGCAATAGCTGGATCAATTCCGCCGTCCACCCTTCATCCCTGGCATCCACCACACCCCAACCATCCGGAAGAGAACCCGGTCTTGTGCTTAGGCCGCCAGCTTCGGCGACTTCAGGGAGAAACTTCATCGGCTTCATGACCGAAACCTGCGTAGTAGTGTTTCCTGACTGAACACGTTGCACGATCTCGGATGCGAAATTGTGCCCGTCATGATCGTCATTGGGCCAGACGGTTACCTTCCTGCCATACAGTGCTGACAAATCAGCCTGGTCGACTGCAAATGCCCCACCCATTAGGGTCGTCACCACATGGAAGGGAAACAATGCCATGGCGACATGGACAGATTCCTCGTTCTGGACCACTAGCACCGGAGCATCAGCCCTGGCGGCAAGCTGATCGAGGTTATACAGCGGGCGCAAACCTGGCAGGCTTGAATATTGCCATTGATAATCGCCACCATTCTGTTTTCTCCATAAAGTGCAAGGCAAGATTGTCTTGTTGCCGTCAGGCGTGTTGTATTGAAGAGCATATCCAATATCCTTGCCTGATACGCCTTTGTAGGAAAACGCTCGTAAGGGTAGTTCGATCCCCTCGTTGATCCACGAATCAACGAAATATTGATCATCAGGGAGGGGCTGGACGGGAATATATTTGCCATCCATGTTGCCCTTCCTGATCTTTATGCTTTGTTCAGTCGGGCCGCCTATGTATGGCGAAACTGCTGGATAGTATTCGTCCAGGTATTCTTTCAGGATCGTGGCTGCTTCCACGGGAGTGTAACCATCCAGGTGCCCCATGAGGGCGATGACCCCAACCCCACTGGCATCCTCGCCATGGTCAAGCCAGGCTCCCGTTACGAGGTCCACTTCCAGTCGCTCATCGGGATGCTTTCCAAACGGGCTTGGGCACAGGAATTTATTTCCCTGGTAATAGTACGTATCAAGCAGGCCTAGCTGCTCAAAGGTGTAATTGGGATGATGAAGGGCACGTGCGTTGATTTCATCGAAGTCTTTGGTGATCGGATCTGCCGGAGGCGGCGGTGGGTTTTGTGCTGCGGATAATGTGTTTGCTGCAACTACTGGTGAAACGTTTTCCGTTTCTAATACGTTAAAATATGGATGTCCCATAGTAAATTGTCCTTGTGATACCACTTCTGCGGTGGCTGTAATATTTAGGCTGGCTGAGATCCACATCTCGGTCGGCCTTTACGTCAATATCTGCTGTGTTTTAGTCGTTGTTTTGTTCTCCTTTCAATCCGAGTTTCCGGTGGTTGTACATCGGTAGACCGGTTGTCAAAATGTTGATGGTCATATACTTATTTTAGGTGGAAATTTTGAGTTGCAAGAAAATTTTGCAAATATATTTTTGCAAAGCGATAAAACCGACCAGATGCGTTGAAAAACTGGGCAGGAAATCCCGCCCAGTATCCAAATTGACACTAACTCCGCAGCAATCCTCCTTTCAGAAACTCTATGCGGCCACCTGTGTTGGTGAAATCAAGCTCCTGCCGCCTGATGGCCTCCCTGTGGTGCTGATTTATCCGTTATGGCGTTACAAGCCAATAGCGGCAAGGCTTCTGGCGTAACAGATGGCGGATGTGCGTCCGTTGAGCTTATTGCACCTGTTACAGCAAAACCGCCGTGTTTATTGTCTTCCGGCGGTGGTAACGGATGTAACTGCAACGTCTGGTCGGGAGGAAGATAACGGGCAAACGCTTCCGAAAACTGCGCCAACTTGAAGCCACGGGCAGGATTGTCGTAAGGGTTCAGCCTCATCAGCTGGGACTTGATGCCATACACCCCCAACAGACCTGCAAGCTGTCTTGCCGTGATCGGCTGCTTCCCGTTATAGGTCGCCCAGGCATTTTCATCATCCTCGCAAAGTGCCCTGATCAAACCGGCCGTGCTGAGCTTGTCCAGCTTCTGGCTCACGAACACCTGCTTGATATCAGCCAGCAGTCTGCTGCCCGAGTTTGCTGTACTTTCGGTTGTACCTGACAGCGCCAAGGCCGCCGCTGTTGCACGGGCAAACCACTTACCGCCCGCTAACATGGCTATTGCAAGCAAGGGCTCCCAGTTATCCTGTTCACGGTCGCTCAGTGCTTCGGGCACGGCGGGCCTTGCCAGTCTGAGCTGTGCCGAGTAATCCTCTGCGAAGCGTGCCATCTTTTGGGCGATGCCTGCAAATGATGAACTATCAGCGTGACGCAATCTGCTGACCGATTCATGCGGCAACTTGCGGCGAAGGTTGATCACGATCCCTCTGCTCATGGTCGCTTCAGGCAGGTGCTTCTTCAGGTCAATTCCCGCCAGTGCCTTTGCGCCGTATACAGAAAAGGGACGTGGCACAATGCGGCCGTTGACGGATTCATTGCGAATTACAATGCCACTGCGGTGATACCCTGCGTTCACCATGCCGTGCAGTTCCTTGTTGGCCCTAAAGAAAGTATCCGCCTCGTCAATCAGAATCGTCGGCTTCCAGTATTCCACGGATCTGAACAGGGTCGATGCCGATGAATTGGATGTATGCATTGGGCGGCAAGACATGTGCCCTATCACCGCCAGCAGTTGGCTTTTGCCGCATGATTTTTCAGGGGCGCTTATGATTGCCAGCGGCGCATAATCTAAAACATCGCCCATCCACGTCGACATAGTCCACAAAGCCGCCGCTGTCTTCTGCGCTTCGTCCAGCACGATAAACTTCCCGATGGTGTCTGCGACCTCATCCAGTAATTCTGCGGGGTCTATAGGCTCTGGATGCGGCTTGACATCAGGAAATGGCGAACTCTCAGCTTTGCTTTGACCAGCTTTGGCTGCCTTGATCTTTGCATCAAGGATTGGTAGGCGAACACCTAATTCATTCGCTTTTTCAATGCGTTGCTTTTCATATTCCAGCGGATCGAGCGATGCTAGCTGCAGGACAATTTCGTCTATTGACTGCGGCGAGAGCGTGCCAGGCTGTGCGGACGAGTCTGTTGTTGGACCAGTTCCACCCGGTGCAACCGAAGGGCTGAAATCGCTTCCTGGCTCCGTTGAAGCGATTGTTTCTTCCGGAACAGGAGCCGCCGGTAATGCACCAGGGTGAGCATCGTTGACCTGTACCGGCTCAAACACACTCTCGTTACCTTCGGGTGCGGCAACGAGTTCTGGGTGGCCGATGCTGGCCTGATCTGCGTTTTGGCTTTGATTAACCGCATTTGTAGCATTCAAAGGGGAGTTCATATGGCACTCCCTTTCGCAGCATTGCAGGACTCGGAATGCCTATTCTGCACCTGCTCGGTTAGCCACTGAATGATTTCAGCTTCTATCCACCCCGAGGCTCTGCCACCACCAATCTTTATGGGGGCCGGGAATGTTCCATTTTTGATGCGTTGGTATAGTGCAGTTTTCCCAATTCCGACAATCGCCAATAATTCCGTCAAGCGCAAGAGCTTGAATGGCGGGACTGGGACATTAGAACGGATATCAGCTGTAGAACGCTGATCTTTAAAAACATTAGACAACATTACGCTACTCCTTGTTTGGAGGCGTTTGAGGCATTCAGTAGTGATGGACAGAATCTATCGTCTGAGCACGCCGCAACACGCCATTAAAAAAATGGTCATGGGGCATCCTTTGTGAAAGCGAAAGCGAAACACTACCTCTCAAAACTTCGAGAAGGATAGCGTTATGCCTGTATGCTGCATACTAACGATGAAACTGACAAGGTAATCTGCACATCCCGATGGAGTACGTCTGCGCTTGACATTAGGATGTATCGTCCAGCAACAAACTGCCATATACGGAAGTGCTTCGGAGATGCTTCCTCGATCTTTCACGGTCTGGCATCTCACTGCTCAAGGCAGCCGCTGAGTGCGCAGGGGAGTATATTACGCCAAGCAACCAAAATTTCAACCCCCGGATGATGGGAAATGGTTTGATATGGGGCTAACGCACGTCGGCGAACGTTAACGGCACGAAAATATAATTTACGTGAGCAATAAAATTCGGCTAATTGTTCAGTTTATGAATTTCGGCGATCAATATCTACCTTTTTACAGGTAAGCACCTTGCCTCCATCACGCATCGATTCAAGTTCGTCTGCCCACCATTGGGAAAGCTTGCGCCGTTCTTCAATGTAAGTTGCACGGTTATAAGTTGCTCTGATTGCATCTTTATCTTTATGCGCCAGCGCCGCTTCGATCACATCGTGGCGAAATTTTCCGTACTCGTTGGCAATAGTACTGAAAAAATGTCGGCACCCATGCGGCACAATACGATACTCAGGCCAGAGCAGCTTAAATGCCTTTGTCAGTGTCATTTCTGAGATAGGTTTAATCGGGTCATTGCCCGGAAACAGTAGTGCTTGATAACCCGTGAGTTGGTGCAATTCCTTCAAAGATTCCAAAGCTTGCCGTGATAGCGTTACCGTATGAGATTGTCGGGTTTTCATACGCTCCTTTGGGATCGTCCATTCTGCTTTATCCAATTCGAACTCTGACCATTGTGCAGCTCGCAATTCGCTTGGGCGCTTGGCTGTAAGCAGAAGCAGCCAAATTGCCAGCCTTGTCTCTGGTCTTCCATGGTAATCGGTCAAGCGGCGGATAAACTCACCTGCATCGTTTCGGTTTTTGAATGTTGGATAGCCTTCCCCTTCAGGTTTCTTAAGCACATCAACCAGGCAAGCGGCTGGATTATCTCCATTCAGTTTGCCGGTAGCTTTGGCATAGTCAAATACCTGTCGTAACCATGCACGGCACTTGCTCATCAATTCAAGAGCTCCACGTGCCTCCATCTTTCTCAAAGTGGCGAGTAACAAAGGAGAAGTGATTTCCTTAACAGGCACCCCCCCGATGCGTGGATATACATTGCCCTCAAATGTGGCGATGATTTTTTCACGGTATGAATCAGAGATTTTATCCTTCATGCCCAGCCACTCTACCGCCACTGAACGGAAGGTGGTTTCAGCCTCGATTGCTTGCGACTCGGATTGTCTACGCTTTTCTTGCACAGGGTCTATGCCGTCAGCCACTAGAATTCGGGCGGCCTTGGCCGCTTGTCTGGCCTTGGACAGACTCATATCTGGATAAACACCTAGCTGCAACGTTTTTTCCTTGCCGTGTAGAGTGTATCTAAGCTGAAAGTATTTAGAGCCGTTGGGATGAATCACCAAATTGAGGCCGTTTCCATCACGCAGCTTGCGGTGTTTATCCGTTGCTTTCGTATTGCGAATTGTTACATCTGTTAGGAGCTCTGCAACCATGACGGGTAAAAACATTCCAAGTAAAATTATTTACCCGTCTTTTTACCCGTTTTTACTGCGAATGTCAAAGTACAAAAAAGGACGTCAGTGGACAACAAACCAGCTGTTATGCACGTATTTATTTGCTTACGTGGACATTAATGAACTTAGGCGGATTTAATAATGGTGCTGGAGAGAGGAATCGAACCTCCGACCTACGCGTTACGAGTGCGTTGCTCTACCAACTGAGCTACTCCAGCAAAAACGGAGATGATTACCAAGGAACAATTATTATAGGTGACGCCACCGCTATCCTCAATCATTTATCAAAGTCAGGTAATCCTCGCAGCATGGAATTGACACTCGCGTCAGCACCAGCGGTATTCTTCAACACTGAAAGGTTGAGGCTTGTTTTCGATTTCATTAAGCAGCAGTTCTGCGCTGGCAAATGACATGGTCACACCGTAGCGAAAATGCCCGCTGTTGGCATAAAGATTCGCGAGGCGCGGATGACGCCCGATGGTGGGAATGTTGTCCGGCGAACCAGGGCGGAAGCCAGCCCAGTGTTGCACCGGCTGGCAGTCCCGCCAATCCGGAAATATCCGTCGCACCCGGCCAACCAGGTGTTCGCGCGCCTCCATCGTGATGGATTTGTCGAATCCGGCGTCTTCCAGCGTGCTGCCAACCAGCAGGTGCCCATCGCGGCGCGGGATCAGATACAGATTTTCCTGGAGAAGAATCTGCCGGAACGGCGGCGTATCGAACTTGAACAACAATATTTGTCCGCGTATCGGGCGGATGTCCATGTTGAGCGCATGTTCGCCCAGCAACGCTTTGCTCCACGCGCCTGCTGCGACGATATATGCATCGGCCGACAGCTTGTCCTGCGTGGTATGCAGCGCAACCACACGCTCCCCCGCGATCTCGAATTTTTTCACTTCATGCTGCTCGAGGATGATCCCGCCCAGTTGTTCCACCTGCTTGCGCAGCGCATGCAACAGGCGCGGATTGCGCACCTGCGCGATTTCCGGCAACAGCAGACCTTCGCCCTGGTGCCCATGAAAATAATCGGCAAGATTGACATGCCGCAACGCAAATCGATGTTGCGCGCACCATTGCGTGGCACGTTCAGTTTGATACGGGGGAAGCAGCAGCATGCCGCTGCGCTGGTATTCAGGATCGATGCCGGTGGAGTCATGCAGGGCGGAGGCGGCCTCGCCGAACATGGCCATCCCGCGCAGCGCAAGGCGCGTGACGGCCTCCCGGTAATCCCAGGGGCATAATGGCGAAAGGATGCCGCCGCCGGCCCAGGATGCCTCCCGACCGACTGCGTTGCGTTCAAGCAGCGTAACGCGATAACCGGCTTGCAGCAAAATTTGTGCGCTGGTCAAACCGACCACTCCGCCGCCGATGATCAGGAAATCCGAGCGCATAGCATATGAAAATCAGGGTTGCAGGTTCAGGATTTTGCAACAGCCGGACTCAAGGTCTTCGGCAATGGAAACACAACGTTCTCCACGATGCCCTGCAGTTCGGATACTTTTTCACCGCCCAACTGCTGCATGCGCGCTATCACCCCTTGCACCAACACCTCGGGAGCGGACGCCCCCGCGCTGATGCCCACGCACTTTTTGCCTGCGAACCATTCCGGCTGCAATCCCTCGGCATTGTCCACCAGATAGGCGGGCACGCCGACATTTGCGGCAACCTCGCGCAAGCGGTTTGAATTCGAGCTGTTCGGCGACCCCACCACGACGATCACGTCGCATTGCTTGACCAGCATTTTGACAGCATCCTGGCGATTTTGCGTTGCATAGCAGATGTCGTCTTTCTTCGGACCGGTGATGAAAGGAAAGCGCGTCTTCAGCGCTGCGATGATCGTGCTGGCATCGTCCACAGAAAGTGTGGTTTGCGTGACATAGGCAAGATTCTGCTCGTCGTTCACCTTAAGACCGGCGACCTGCTCCGGCGATTCCACCAGATACATGCCGCCATTACTCTGGCCCATCGTGCCTTCCACTTCGGGGTGTCCGGCATGGCCGATCATTACAATTTCTTTGCCCTGCTCGCGCATCCGCGACACCTCGATATGCACCTTGGTCACCAGCGGGCAGGTTGCATCAAAAACGGTCAAGCCTCGTGCTTCGGCCTCGCGGCGCACCGCCTGCGACACCCCATGTGCACTGAAGATCAGGATGCTGCCGCTGGGCACATCCGACAGATCCTCGATGAATATCGCACCCTTCCGCCGCAAACCATTCACCACAAATTCGTTGTGCACCACCTCATGGCGCACGTATATCGGTGCACCGTGCAATACCAGTGCGCGTTCCACGATCTCGATGGCGCGATCCACTCCCGCGCAGAATCCGCGCGGGTTAGCCAGCAACAGTTCCATGTTTCTTCTCCTTGAAACTATCCAGTATCAACAGGAACGCACCGCAGGTGATCGCGGAATCGGCCAGGTTGAACGCCGGAAAATGGTATATTCCCCAATGGAAATCCAGGAAATCGACCACATAACCGTACACAAGCCTATCGATCAGATTGCCCAGTGCGCCCCCCAGTATCATGCTCAGCGCCGCGGCAAACAACAGTTGCGCGCTGTGTTTGCGCAGCAGCCAGATTATCCAGGCCGAGGCGGCGATCGCGATGATGCTGAACAGCCAGCGCTGCATCCCGCCGGCATCGTTGAGGAAACTGAACGCCGCACCGGTATTGTGCACCAGCACCAGATTGAATACGCCGAAGACATAAAGGTTTTCGCCATAGGCAAAGTGGCTGGCGATCCACACCTTGCTCAACCGGTCGAGCACGATCACCAGCGCGCTAAGCAACAGCCAGCGATTAAGCATACTTGCGCTTCTCGCCGCTGCCGTACAAATTGCTCACGCAACGCCCGCACAGTGTCGGATGGCTGGCATCGCTGCCCACATCGGCGCGGTAATGCCAGCAGCGTTCGCACTTGTCATGCATGCTCGCGGAAACATCGATATGCTGCCCGGCTTCCGTCGCCGCGCGATGGACGGTGGCGCGCGAGGTGATGAACACCAGGCGCAAGTCCTCGCCGAGACGCGCCAATATCTCGAAATCTTCGCCAGCCGCATATACATCCACCTCTGCAGCCAGCGCAGATCCGATCATTCCTGCAGTACGCGCTTCTTCCAGATGCTTGTTCACCTTGGCGCGCCAGGCTTCGATGACAAGCCATGATTCAATTCCTTCACTGTACAGTTGTGCATCAGGCAAGTTGTGCCACTCGCCAGCGAACACGCTTTGGTCATTCTGGCCGCTCAATAGCTCCCACACTTCTTCGGCGGTGAAGGTCAGGACAGGCGCAATCAAACGCACCAAGCTGTGTGTGATGTAATACAGCGCGTTCTGGGCGGAACGGCGGGCGGCAGAGTCGGCTCCGGCGGTATACAAACGGTCCTTCAGAATGTCCAGATAGAAACCGCCCAGATATTCTGAACAGAAAGTCTGCAATTTCTGAGTGACCAGATGAAATTCATAATTCGCGTAATCATGGATCACCTCTTTTTGAAGCTGTTCCATACTCTCCAGTGCATAGCGGTCAATCTCCAGCCATTGTTCTGCCGGCAGCGCGTGCTTTCCATGGTCGAAGTCGGCGGTGTTCGCCAGCAGGAAACGCAGCGTGTTGCGGATGCGGCGATAGCTGTCGGTCACGCGTTTGAGGATTTCTTCCGACAGCGATATTTCACCGGAATAATCCGTCGAGGCAATCCACAGCCGCAAAATGTCCGCGCCCAGTCGGTTGCAAATATCCTGCGGCTCGATGCCATTGCCGCGCGACTTCGACATCTTGTAACCCTTCTCGTCCACCGTGAAGCCGTGCGTGAGCAATTGCCGGTATGGCGCACGCCCATCGATCGCACAGCCGGTCAGCAACGAACTCTGGAACCAGCCGCGATGCTGGTCGGAGCCCTCCAGATACAGGTCCGCCGGGTAGGCCAGTTCTTCGCGTTTGCGCAACACCGCAAAGTGCGTCGTGCCGGTAATTCCTGAACCACACGTCCAGCGTGTGGGTAAGCTTCTTGTAATGCTCGGCCTCGGCACCCAGCAAGTCTACAGAATTCAAACTGAACCACGCTTCGATGCCGTCGCGCTCGACGCGCTGCGCGACCTGCTCCAGCAGTTCCGGCGTGCGCGGATGCAGTTGCCCGGTTTCCCTGTGCACGAAAAACGGCATCGGCACACCCCAGTTGCGCTGGCGCGACACGCACCAGTCCGGACGGTTGTTGATCATGCCCTCCAGCCGCGCGCGCCCCCAGGCCGGAAAAAATTGCGTCGCTTCGACAGCGTCTTTCGCGATTTCCCGCAAGGTTGCACCGCTGCGCTTTTCAGGCTTGCCGGAATGCGAACGTTTTTCCCGGATAAGACTATCGGCGTTTGCCGTTTGCGCTGAAGCGACGTTATCCATGCCTATGAACCACTGCGGCGTGGAACGGAAGATGATCGGCGTCTTGTGCCGCCAGCAATGCGGATAGCTGTGCCGCACTTTTTCCATGTGCAGCAGATGTCCGCTGTTTTGCAGCGCGTCGATGACCACGTCGTTGGCCTTCCAGACGAACAGGCCTCCGACCAGCGGCATGCCTGCGATGAACTTCCCGTCGTCGCCAACCGGATTGTCGGTCGGCAGCTCGTATTCCTGCCCCGACGAAGTAGTCGTCCAGACGATGGGCCGGTGCGGTGTGCACCAGGCCGGTACCCGCTTCCAGCGTGACATGCTCGCCGCAGATGACGGGCACGATGCGATCGTAGAAAGGATGTTGCAGCGGCAATCCTTCCAGCGCCGCGCCCTTGCAGGTCGCCGCCATCCCGTCGCCGCGGTCGTTGCTGCCGCCCAGCTGATACCGCGCCAGACACTGGGTCGCAAGATCGAATGCAAGTATCAGATAACCCCTGGGTGTCTTGATCAAGTCGTATTGCAAATCCGGGTGCACGCACACCGCCTGATTGGCGGGCAACGTCCATGGCGTGGTGGTCCAGATCACCGCATAGACCTTGGCGTCGCCCGGCAGGGACACGCCGAAGGCCTTGCCCACCTCTGCCTTGTCCTGCACCTCGAAAGCCACGTCGATCGCCGGTGAAGTCTTGTCCTCGTATTCCACCTCCGCTTCGGCAAGCGCCGATTGGCAATCCAGGCACCAGTTCACCGGCTTGTATCCCTGATACAGATAGCCGCGTTCGTATATTTTCCCCAGTGCACGCATGATGTCGGCCTCGGTCCTGAAATCCATCGTCAAATAGGGATGATCCCAAGTCGCCGATCACGCCGATGCGGATGAAGTCCTTCTTCTGCTTGGCAATCTGCTCCGTGGCATAGGCACGGCAAAGTGCGCGGAACTGCGCGGGCGGAATCGCCTTGCCGTGTTTTTTCTCGACCACCAGTTCGATCGGCAAGCCGTGGCAATCCCAGCCGGGCACATAAGGCGCATCGAAACCCGCCAGCATTTTGGATCTGACGATGATGTCCTTCAGGATCTTGTTGACCGCGTGCCCGAGACTGAATATCGCCGTTCGCATATGGCGGACCGTCGTGCAGAATGAACTTGGGCTTGCCCCGCTGGCCGAAACGTATCTTCTGGTAGCGCTGTTGCGCCAGCCAGCGCGCCAGCATCTGCGGCTCGCGCTTCGCGAGATATCTCCGCGCATCGGGAACGGCGTGTCGGGTAGATTCAGCGTGGCTTTGTAATCGGTCATATTCGGATAGTCAGTCATGTTGTTCGAACCATTTCTTTGCATGCTCCACATCCAGCGCGATGTGCCGGACCAGCGTTTCCACATCTGGATATTTTTCTTCATCGCGCAATTTCTGCAAAAACTCAACGCGCAAATGCCTGCCATAAATCTGCTGTCCAAACTCGAACAAATGAACTTCCAGGACCGGTTTGGCATCGTGTTTCAGCGTTGGCCGCACACCGAGGCTGGCGACGCCTTGCAAAATGCCCAGACCTTCGGCATGCACCTGCACCACAAAGATACCCGCCAACGGCGGGAGATTGTGCTTCAACTGGATATTTGCGGTGGGAAACCCGATTGTTTTTCCCATCCCGTCACCGTGCACCACCCGTCCGCTGATGCTGTAATGCCGCCCCAGATACGAGTACGCCTCGCTCAACTGGCCCGCCCGCAAAGCGGCGCGTACCGCGGTGCTGGAAATTCGCACCCCGTCACAGGACACGGTAGGAACCGCTTGAACCTTGAATCCCTGGCGGGAACCGATCTGTTCCATCATCGCAAAATCGCCGGTGCGGCCGCTGCCGAAGCGAAAGTCGTCCCCGATCAGCACGTATCCGGCATGCAGCCTTTCATGCAGCGCATTGACAAAATCTGCCGCGCTCATCTGTGCAAAATGCGTATTGAAGCGGCAGACATGAACCCGGTCCATACCCTTCCCGGAAAACAATTCCAGTTTTTCGCGCAAACTGGTCAATCGCGGCGGAGCCTGCTGCGGCGTAAAAAATTCGCGCGGATGAGGTTCAAATATCATCACCGCTGTTTGCAGATCGCGTGTTTTTGCCGCTGCACGCAACTCTTCCAGCAATGCTTGATGGCCCAGATGCACCCCATCAAAATTACCGATAGTGAGGGCAACAGGCTGTTGGTCTGGGGAATAAAGTCCGCGAAGAATCTGCATAGCCCGCGGATTATACAGTAGGGTGCAATGATCGTATGCATTGCGCCATTGATAATTCATGTATCCGGCGCTCCCGTAACGGCAAGGCCGATAGCATTCCCGGCAACGCCATGGGAGCCTCAAAAAAGTCACAGCTTGTCCAAATGCCCCGCCCGAATGCTCCGCAAACGGACGCCGATCCGCCGCGGGAAAACAACAGAATGTGCGGAATCGTCTGCGGGGCGCGTAAGGGCTGCTCGCAAATCCGGACAGGAATCAGGCGGTCCCGCCCACCGTCAGGCCGTCTATCCTGACAGTGGGCTGCCCGACACCGACCGGCACGCTCTGCCCTTCCTTGCCGCAGGTGCCGACGCCGGGATCGAGCGCCATGTCATTGCCTATCATCGAGATGCGCGTGAGCACGTCGGGGCCGTTGCCGATCAGTGTTGCGCCTTTCACCGGATGGGTGATCTTGCCGTCCTCGATCATGTAGGCCTCGGCGGTGGAAAACACGAATTTGCCGCTGGTGATGTCCACCTGCCCTCCGCCGAAATTGACCGCGTACAGACCGTGCTTCACCGATGCGATGATTTCCTTCGGATCCTTGTCGCCGTTCAGCATGTAGGTATTGGTCATGCGCGGCATGGGCAGATGCGCGAAGGATTCACGGCGTGCATTGCCTGTTACCGGAACCCCCATCAACCGTGCGTTGAGCGTGTCCTGCAGATAACCCCTGAGAATACCGTTCTCGATCAGCGTGGTGCATTGGGTAGGATTCCCTTCGTCGTCCATCTGCAGGGAACCGCGCTGTCTTGCCAATGTGCCGTCATCCACCACGGTCACGCCTTCGGCCGCGACGCGTTCGCCGACGCGGCCGGAGAACGCCGAGCTGCCCTTGCGGTTGAAGTCGCCTTCCAGGCCGTGTCCGATCGCCTCGTGCAGCAGGATGCCCGGCCAGCCGTTGCCCAGCACCACGGTCATGTTGCCCGCCGGAGCCGCGGTGGCATCCAGATTGGTCACCGCCTGATGCACGGCCTGCTGTGCATACCTGTGCAGCATCGCATCGTCGAAATAGCCGTAGTCGAAGCGTCCGCCCCCGCCCGCCGATCCCTGTTCACGCTTGCCGTTGCTCTCGATGATGACCGTCACCGACAGGCGCACCAGCGGGCGTATGTCGGCATTCATCAAACCGTCGCTGCGCGCCACCATCACCACTTCATATTCGCCGGCCAGCCCCGCCATCACCTGCACCACACGCGGATCGAGCGCGCGCGCATAACGCTCGACCCGTTCCAGCAACGCGACTTTTTCCGCGTCCTTGATGCTGGCGATGGGATCATCGGGCAGATAGATTTCGCGGCGCGAACCGCGATGCAGCCCGACAGGAACGATGGCAACGGATTGTGTGCCGCCCTGCCGTGCAATCGCGCGCGTTGCTTTCGCCGCGCTGTCCAGTGCATCCAGGCTGATGTCGTCGGAATAGGCGAAGGCCGTCTTCTCGCCGCTCACCGCGCGCACGCCGACACCCTGATCGATATTGAAACTGCCGGACTTGACAATCCCTTCTTCGAGCGACCAGCTTTCGGCGCGGCTGTATTGAAAATACAAGTCGGCGTAATCGAGCTTGTGCGCCATCATGCTGGCGAAAACCTTTTCGATGTGGCTTGCTTCGATGGAGTACGGCACCAGCAGCGATTGCTGGGCGGTGGCGAACAGTGTATCGAATGGTGCATCCTGTTGTGGCGTAATCATTGCAATATTTCCCCTGTCAGGCACAGCTGAATAAAATTCGATGCGTCAGCGCGGGCAGGCTGGCACGCAGGCTAGCCTGGTAGGATGGATTCACATCGGCGACCACCACGCCCGACCCGCGCGGCAAACGATCCAGCACTCTCCCCCACGGATCGACGATCATGCTGTTGCCGTGCGTCTCGCGGCCGTTGACGTGATATCCGCCCTGTGCGGCGGCGATCACGTAGGACAGATTTTCAATGGCGCGCGCGCGCACCAGGACCTCCCAGTGCATCTTGCCGGTGGTCTCGGTAAACGCGGAAGGCAGCACAATAATGTCCACATTCTTCATTGCGCGGAATAATTCGGGAAAGCGCAGGTCATAGCAAATCGCCAAGCCGATCCGCCCGAACGGGCTGTCTATCACCACAACTTGATTACCCGGCTCTATCGTGTTCGCTTCATGGTAATTTTCATTGCCCAGTTCAAGATTGAACAAATGAATCTTGTCATAGCGCGCCACCTGCTCGCCGCGCTCGTCGAACACCAGGCAGGTATTCCTGACCTTGTCAGGCGTGCTCGCCGCCAGCGGGATTGAACCGCCCACCAGCCAGATCTTGTATTGGCGGGCCACTTCGCCGAGGAAGGACTGGATCTGCCCTTCCCCCGGCTGCTCGCGCACCTTGACCTTGTCCTGTTCGGTCATGCCCATGATGGCGAAAAATTCCGGCAATACCACCAGCCGTGCGCCTTGTTGAGCCGCATTGGCGATCAACCGCCGCGCTTCGCTCAGATTACCAGCGACATTCGGACCTGAAGCCATCTGAATGGCAGCCACCTTGAATGCGTTGACTTGCGCGGCTATGCGTTGCTGTGTGGAATCACCTGCTGACATAATTTTCTTCCTATTTACCCGGGTTATTTTGTTTAGATTCTGCCGCGACTCCGCCAACCTTGACCACGCTTGGGTCGCGCCATGATCCACTGACATTGTATTCAAATGACACCAAGTTATCGAGCGGATTACCCAAAACCTTGTTGACAATGAGTGATCCTATGCCGACTGCCGGGTTGATGAATGCGCCTATCACCGACATGCTGTTGCCGATAGTCGGCAAGACTTTGACCCGCAGTTCCTGAGTTCCGCGGTTCAAATCCACATTGCCCTTCATGGTCACCTTGGCAGACGGCCCATCGATGTGAAAATCTTGTGTTTCTATCACGCCGTCCTTGATTGTGGCATTGCCGTTGATGCTGTCGAATTGAAAGCCCTCGCTGAACACGTCGGTAAAACCCAGAGCGATATGTCTTGGCAAGTCCTGCAGGCTGAGCACACTGAGCAATTTGCCGGCGCCGGGATCCATTTTCAGGAACCGGCCCTTGCCGGTATCCAGCTTTAGCGAGCCGTTCAGAGTAGCATAGCTGAATTCACCGGGTGTCCCTGCCCATGACAAATCTGCCTCCAGCCTGCCGCTGCCGCCCTTGACGGTATTGGGATAACCGGAACGGGCCAGTATCTTTCCGGCATCGCTGATATCCAGCAGCAAATTCAGCTGGATATTCTGCTGTCCCTGCGCACCGCTCCAGACCCCGTCCCCAACTAGGCTGCCGTCCGGGTTGGTGATATTCAGACGGCGCATCCGCCAGTCCTTCTTTTCCGGGTGTCCAATCATTTGGAAGCGGCCGATGTGTTTTCCCTTGATTTGCAAGTTCTCGATCGAGATATCCAGTGCCGGAATATCGCCGGGTTGTGTTTTGGCTGCCTGTTCGGCGTTGACCGGCTCGGCAGCCGGCAAAGGCGGTTGGGACTGTTCTTCGCCTGACCAGTGCAGATTGCTCAAACTCGCGCGAAACATGCTGCCCGTTTCGTATCCATGGGGCTCCCATACCACTTCGCCGTTCAGCGCGCTACTGGACAGCCGCGCAGCCAGTCCGTCGCCGCGCCTGGCGATGGTGACATGCAACGCGCTGAAGGTCTGTCCGTATCCTGTTAGTTTTCCGATATGCAGATTTGCGCCGGCGATTGGCAATGGCGGGCCATAACCGGCTTTGCCCGCACCGCCCGCCAGGTCCCCCCATCCCTCCACCGATAATTCGGGCAAGTCACCGGCCAACCACACACCATCCTTGACGCGCGACGGCCTGTTCGCCTTTTGTGCCGGCGCAGATTGGTCCCGGGCTCCGAAACTGACCATGCCGCGCTTGATCGTCATTGTCCCGTTTTGCTTTTGACGCTCAAATCGCGCGCTGAGCAGATTTCCCAGGCGGGCGGTGATCACATCCTTCCCCTCGGCCACGGTGGCTTCCTCCTCGGGACAAGGCGCTGCGCATTTTTCCCGATGAGCGGCCCGCTTTGGCAAAACCAGGACGGGTTTCATTTCCACGCGCAACAACATCGCCTCGTTGGCGCGTTTGGCAAAAGGTTGCGGCAAACTCGAACTGATCCCCTGCAAATTCGATGTGATGATGAGCTGTGCGGCTTTTTTCTTCACACTGATATTGGCATCCCAATCCGCGCTGCCATGCAAATAATCCAGCACGGGATATGTCTCCATCTTGCGCATTACATCAACATTGCTGCGTCCCTTGATTGCGGCATGCACCACACCGCCCTCGTCGCTCTGGACAGTGATGCTGGCTTTCCCGCCCAGTATTTGCGCGGACACATCGTTTGCGTGCATGCCCGATTCCGTGAACATTAAAGTCCCGCGCGTATTGAGCAACAATGGCACGTCTTTGCCCAAATCAATGTCGTTATCCTGCACCTTGATCGTTCCTGACACCTTCACCGGCTTGTCGCCCGCCAGTGGAATACGCGCAGACAAATCCAGATGCCCGTTGCCTTTGGCCGTGACACCGTCGGTAAAGCCGTCTATATAGCCGCGCACCGGACTTTTCTGGACAAAGTCCAGGAACGAATTGCTTGGACCTGCCGCCTCGCCGTTGATTTCCAGCGACAGGTCCTTGCTCATCATGTCCGGTATCGTAACCGTGACGTTATGCAAGCGCGTGCCGAGTATGGTCGCCGACGGTGACTCCACACTCAGCCTGTTGCCACGGATCAGAAATTCACCGGAAATGTTTTCGATGCGCGGCCAATTCTTGTCGAATTCCAGCACCGCATCCCGAGCATGCCCGCCGATTTCGAACAGCATGTCTTTGCCGCCATCCAACGGGAAGTCGCTCAGATTGCCCTTGATGCGGATACGAAAGTCTTCGGTATGGCCGGCCAGCAGCGCGCCGTTCAGCCAATCGTTTCCTTCCTTGTCCAGCGCTACCAGCGGGGTATAACGGGCAGCACGCCTGATATCGCCACGCGTCAATCTGCCGGTCAAATCCAGCACCCCCAATGTGCCTTGCTGAGTCCGGTAACTGCCGAACAAATTGCCTGCCAGATCGTCGTTGGCGACTGCGATGTTGTCGACATTGATCGACAACTCCCCTTTTTGCGCCGCCAACCGGCTTGTCCGATCACGGTGGCAAAGGACAGCGGCTCGCGCATCACACCCGGTGCATCCACAGTCATCCGGCGAGCATTGATGCTCAACCTGCCGCTCGCCTCGCTGCCATCCACATCCCCGGTCAAACCGGAAAAGCCTGGCATTTTACCGACCTGGTTTACCGCAAGATTCTCAAAATGTCCCTTGAGCTTGTAGTTTTCCGGATCTTCCGGAGAGCCTTGCCATTGCGCATCCAGATTGGACACTTCCCCCCTTGGCGCATACGCATCCAGACGCGCGCGCAGACCGGCCTCCATCGGCAAGTAGTTTGCCAGCGCAGCGAGGCTCTGCAATCGCAACAGGTTGGCGCGTATCTCTCCGCTTGGGGCTTTGATCGCCTGTCGATCGCCTGCCTTTACGGTTCGGAGATAAAAATCCGTGGGTTGAAAATCGAGCCCATCCTGCAGTTTCATCGCCAAATTCCTGGTGGAAACTTCAAACCCGCCCCGCACTTCCTTCCATGAGGCGCGACCGCGCAATTCTTGCAGGGTCATTTCAGGCAGATCTTCGCCGAGCTTGGTCACCACATCACGCAGGTCCAGATCAACCGTAATCTGCGTCACCCTGCCGTCATTGACACCCAGCCAACCGCGCAGCCCACCCCGGCCGCGGCTGAATTCACCTGGCAAATCCAGCCATGGCCGCCATGCTGTGACATCAGTGTAATCAATGCGTGTAAACAATCGGCCTTGCCACTTGCTCAGGTTATCGAAACTTGCCCCGTAAAATTCACCGCGAACATCCAGCGGGGTCGACAGTTCGTTTGGCGGTACCGCTTTCAAGGCGAAGCTGTGTTTGCCGAACAAGTTGTCAATGCGCAAATTAACCTGCCGCAACACCAGCGGCGGCGCTGCGCGCTGCTCATCCATCCAGACAATCAGTGCATTGCGCACCACCACGTTCGACTGATGGAGCAGCCAATCGGATATGTCGTTATTTTCACCGGGTCTGGAAAGTATCAGGTTGCCGATAAAAAGCCTTCCTTCAGCATTTCGTCGTATCAGCAGCTCCGGTCCGTCTATTTCCAGACTGGCCAGACGAAGTTCAGCGGTGAACAAAGACATCCATGACAGGCTGCCGTCTAACCGTTTGAGCACCAGTGCAGGTTGCTGCTGATCATCCAGAATGCGTACATCGGTAAAATTGAGATGTGGCCGAAAACCGCGCCATTCGCCTTGTATCTTTGCGATGGTGACTTGATTCCCTATCGCGGCTGACAGGGAAGACGTGATCCTGTCATGATATTGCTCTATATTCGGCAATAGCCAATAGCGCAGCGCCATGATGGAAACTGCGATCACCACGGCCGCAACCGCCGAGACAACGACGACAAGTCGCGACAGCCAGTTCAAGCTGTGCCCAAGCAAACGGACAGGAAGTGAGTTCAACATTGAATAATCCAAAGCACAAAGGCGCCGGAATGAGTGGCTAAAATTTATAATTGGAAGAAAATGTATATTCTAACTTAAGGAACCTGTGAATATCGTGAGCTCGATGCCCTTGGCTTTCGCCGACTTGCTGCAAAAAACCCTGCGCTGCAGCCGTTATGCCAAACGGACACTTGAGACTGACCACAATCTGCCGGGTTGGTTGCAGGAAAATTACACCACACCGTGCAGTCGCACGGAAATGCGGAATTTGCTGCAACAATCCGGACGCGACCTGAACGATGAAAATCAATTGGCATCCGCCATGCGCAGGCTGCGCAAGCAGGTGATGGTCAAATTGATCCTGCGCGACCTCAACGGCTTGGCCGATTTGAACGAAATCATGCAGTCCATGACCGCACTGGCGGAGGAGTGCGTGCAACGCGCTCAGGCCTGCCTGATGCGAACGATGCACGCGCAATTCGGCAGGCCGAAAGACAAGACCGGCGCTGCGACCCAGGAATTGCTGGTTATCGCCATGGGCAAGCTGGGCGGCGGCGAACTGAATGTGTCGTCCGATATAGATTTGATTTTTGTCTATCCGGAAGACGGCGAAACCGATGGCCAGCAAATACTCAGCAACCACGAATTCTTTACCCGGCTGGGTCGTCGCCTGATCAACATCATCAGCGACCTCACCGCCGACGGCTATGTATTTCGCGTCGATATGCGGCTGCGTCCCTACGGCGACAGCGGGCCGCTGGTGACCAGCTTTGCCGCATTGGAGGAATATCTGGTCAGCCAGGGCCGCGAGTGGGAGCGATACGCCTGGATCAAGGCACGTGTGATCGCCCCGGCCGACTGTCCGAGAACGGCCGAACTGATTCGTCTTGTGCAACCCTTCGTGTACCGCAAATATCTGGATTTTGGCGCGATCGATTCAATGCGCAAGCTGCATGCGCAGATCCGCCAGGAAGTGCAACGCCGCGACCGGCTCAACAATATCAAGCTCGGGCAGGCATCTCGGACGCCATGAAAAAACGCCTGCATATTGACGATAACACGGGCATCCTGCTTCGGTACTGACGCGGAGAAGTCTATCATAGACTTTTGGCGTACCCGGTATATCCCCTATTCGAGAGCGCGCAAATGTGTCATGATACAGGCACTCTTGAAGGGCGTCGCTTGCCTCCTCATTCTACAAGCAGTACGAATCGCTGTGCGACGGGATAATTGATTTCAAGAGCGAAGAACGAGAAAACGAAATTCAACATTATGTGAGAGTGAGAAGCCTCCACGGCAGGGGATGCGATTCGCGGTGGAGAAAGCTCCGGTTGTCGGATAAGGGCGAAGTCACACTAGTGGACTAGGAAAATCAGGTTTCGTGTGTGTGTGGGTCTAGTGGTGCGAGCATCGTAATTTGAACCGCCGGGTCCGTTGACTTTGTGTGTGTTCGTTTCCTAGCTTCGTGCTTCTACCATCTCGACTCTACTGCCCAACGTCGGGTCGAGTGGTTGAGTGAAGAGTTCTGGATGAAGCATGTGGGCTACGATGCCGATTCGTCGAAGAGCCTAGGGCCTGATCTACCTGAAGTAATTGTGCCCGTCAGTCGCGTCACACTCGGCCGTTTCGCACAGCGGAGAGTTGCTTTGCGTTAGGGAGATTGAGGAACTGTGTTGCTTCAGCAGGAGGGTTCGAGGTGTCGTAAAGCCGCAGGGCATCAAAACGACCACCTCCGGGTCGTCGTCGGAGGGACAACACGGTTCCAGTCTACGTAGGTTGATGGTTCACCCTTAGTTGCGAGCTCATCGACTCCACCCCGCGCA
>CAVWTZ010000130.1:0-3365 GCA_963757485.1 uncultured beta proteobacterium | reverse complement strand
GCTAACAACTATGTTCGCTTCACTCAGCAGCAGCCACCCATAGGAGCATTCTGCTTTGTGAACGGCAGATGAGACAACTTGCCTACTTCTTGCCACAGGCAATTTTCCGTAGCGACGCATCAGGGCTATCTGGAGCAACAGGGGTCCATTCTTCACGCTTATTTGAATGACTCTTGACCGCATTCTTTGTACCCATATATCCTGACGACCAAATGGCATCTAGAATTCGCATTCTAGATTCCTCGCAGTCGTATTCGGTTTGTGCTTTCGATGATAAATATAACTCGCCATCGGAAGTGTGTTGCCCAGCTTTATAGTCAATCAGCGACCACATCTTTACTGTATTACCTGACTTGTGAATCGTTGCATTGTCCACATAGTAGGTTTCGTGATCATTTTGAACAACTGGAACCCATTTAGCCATCGCATTGCCGCTCACGACTGCCAGTATTAGCATCAGAACTACTTTATCCATCGCCATCCCCTTTGATTAAAGCCACTAATGGAAGTCTGACCTTGACCGGATCGAAGTGCAACTGAAACAAGATACCTGCGACCGTCCGCACTGCCGAATTCTGCCGCTTTGCCATCGCTAACACTACTGTCCTTTGCCCGCCCGATCGCAGCCATTCTCTGAGTAGCACAATAGAACTTCAAACATTAGCACGGGTCGACTAAGTTTTCGCTCAACCTTGCTTCAATTGAATCTCGAATTGATCATTCGATACCGGCTTGTCGAAATTCAGCATACTTTACATCTTCATTTTTGAAGTGTTCGACCAGCATCACTTTTATTGTTATTCCAACCCTCCTCCAAGATGAGTCAGCGCTGTATGGTATAAATCCATCCTTGATTTCTTGCAGTGCTTTCAATATGTGAGCATGTAGCCTGGCATGTCTGGTGGCTTCAGAATATTGCCATTCCTTGAACAACTCTTCCTCTTGACTAAAATGCCGTATGGTTTCATCGATAACAAGTTGCAAGTGTCGCTTGATTTCAGTCGGATCCTTTCCTTCTGTGATGGACCGATTGAATTCATTGATTGAAATAATGATTGGCTTGTGATCCTCGTCAATTTCCGGAATACCTACATCCATCTCATCATTCCAAGTAAACGTCAAAGTAGGTCTTTTAAACATACTCTCGTCTCCTTGCTAATATAATAAGACCTCATAGGCTGCAACGGGTCTACTCATTAACAACGCCTATCACCGCCGCCATTGGCTTATCAGTACACCGTCGAATCGCTGCTATTGGCCGCATTCTGCGGGCACTTGGTTACTTTGTCTTTAGCTCATCCTGAACTGATTGAACGCCTTCGACTCGGTGCGCCACTTCGACTGCTTTGCGGATCTCGGATCTGGAATCGACGACGCCGCTCAATTCAACCACACCCTTGACAGTTTTTACGCTGATATCGACAGACTTCAAGCCGGGTTCGTTCAATATCGCCGCCTTGACCTTGGTGGTGATCACGCTGTCATCAAGATATTGCCCGGTACTTTCTTGTTTTGAAGTGGATGCACAGCCTAGCGAAGACAGCAACGCCAAGGCAATAACGAATGAGGAAAGGAATTTCAGTTGTGTCATGGACAAGCTCCTTTTAAAAATACAATCATAATGCCGTGAGAATTATCGGACACGATATGGCAACCAAATAATTAATTCAACTTCAATTCCCCGGTGTATTTGCCCATTTGGCAACATAATATAAAACCATAATTCATACTTCTGGGAAACACCAGCGACTGCTCGTGGCCGACTTCGAGTTGTGGGCGATACGTGTCCACCGGAAGGCCATCATTTTCCGGCCTGCGAGCTAAATTAAGGCCATGCAACAGGATGATGCTGGGTGGTACTCCACCCCTTGCCATCCAACTCACCAACGCTTTAGCCACACCAAACGCCGGATGCCTTGGAGTACTGGATTTCACGACCACACCTTTGGGTTTGGCCGCATATTGTTCAGGGGCGTGCTTCTTTCTCATGGAGGATGTGTGTCAATTTGGATTGGTCGTAGCAATGCGTATAGTGCCATTGTACTTGGCCTGATGGCAAAGAGAATCAGAGGTGCAACCTAGTGTTACGCAAAATCAAAAGCGATAAAGTCAGCGGCTGTTCAGAGTGTGATCGTCCTGCTTCCCGATTTCAACCAGTCCGTTAACACCGGTCCCATTCCAAACACCTCAACTCCAGTCGATCTCAGTGCCTCCGTCAGCCCGTATTTGTCGGCACATGCGATGCAAGCCATGACACGAACACCTAGCTTCTGCAACTCTTCAACCTTAGACCTAACTTCGGCATCACTGGTAAACAAACGTTGGGATGGCCCCCACAGAATCAGAGAAACATGTTCCCACCACCCATTCTTTATGGAGTTCCGGGCATACATTATCAACATGTTTAGGGCGACCTCCCGATCATTACTGGTCCAGAGAATCAGGAGCTTGTCTGGTTCTGACTTATCCATTTTATCCTTGTGATGCTAACAGTTATTCAAGAGGCCCATTGGTCTGTACTTATCAGAAACTGTCCGTTTCTCATTCAACTTCACCACCTCATTGACCGACTCATAGCCGACGCCCAGCAATCTTCACTGGAGCAAACCTTCCGCCCTCATCGCCGCCTGAACCGCTGGGCGTATACGAATTTTTGCTATGTACTCCTTGATCCTTGGGAACGGGCCGAGATCCAAGCCCACATGATCGCTCCAACTCAATGTTACAAACAGATATGCATCGGCAACAGTGAAGCTACCACCCATCAAATAAGGCTTGTTCCCCAACTGTGATTCTACATACGCTAGGCGTTTGGAAAGCAAAATGCGAGCAGAATTCTTTGCATCATCCGTTGCTGTCTTGTTGAACAATGGACCATATGATTTGTGTATCTCAGTTCCAATGAAATTGAGCGATCTTGCAGGCGGTAACGCTCCATCGTTCCCGCCTTAAGTGCCAGCCCAGAATCTAGTTTCTGGTCGGCAATATACTAGCAGAATCACAGCGCCCTCGGTCAGGACACTACCATCATTCAATCTGATGGCAGGTACATAGCCTTTTGGATTGATCTGCATATAATCCTCGCCAGTGGAGGTTGTTTTGGAAGGAACATTCAACTTGTCAATTTCAAAAGGCAATCCTGATTCTTGCAATGCGATGTGAGAAGCCAATGAACAAGCACCTGGTGCATAATATAATTTCATGCCAACTCCTATTGTTGAGTATTTGGGGACATCAGATTTAGCTGTGGCCTACCGCTTCTGGCCGGATTTAACCGGTCACATAGCGCATCTTCCCCTGTCCATTGTTCGCCTGCAAGCGGTGGTTACCGGCGTGGCTGCGGTCTGAAGGTATATGGAGTCCCA
>CAVWTZ010000129.1:0-33008 GCA_963757485.1 uncultured beta proteobacterium | reverse complement strand
AGAAACACGATACGATCGCATCTAAGATGAATGACAGGAACCTCTTTCGTTTATGGCTCAATGATTATGAAACAAACGGAGACTGAATCTTGCTGGCTAAATTGAAAAACATTCTATTTGACACCTCGAAGACTAATCGGAAGCCTGCGTGGTGTCCTGTATGCGGAAGCAAACAGGTTTCATTCCTGCCACTGCCGGAATATTACCGCGACAATGCGCGCCGTCACGGCTTTAAATATTTTGGTAAGGGGGAAATGACTTCAAATGAAACCTATACCTGCAGCAACTGTGGCGCATCGGATCGTCAGCGCATGTACATGCTATGAATAGCAACAAATCGAGAAGAAGGTTTTTTCCAAGGAAACACGCGCAATCCACTTTGCGCCTGAGGCTGCCTTGTCAAAAAAACTCAAAAGTATGGATATATATGACTACAAGACAGCTGATTTGATGATGGGTGGTGTCGACTACAAGGTTGACATGATAGATATGCCATTTGAAGGCGAGATTTTCGATTTCTTCATCTGTAGTCATGTGCTGGAACATGTGGACAGTGATGATCAAGCCATCAAAGAATTATACAGGGTCACCAAGCCGGGCGGCTGCGGAATACTGATGGCGCCCATAATTGTGGGACTGGAGAAAACAGTCGAAGATCCGACCGTAAAGGATGAAGTTGGCCGCTGGAGGCTTTTTGGCCAGAATGACCATGTCAGACTTTATGCACACGGCGACTATGTCAATAAAATCCGCAGTCACGGTTTCCGTGTCGAAGAGTTTGGGGAAGAATATTTCGGTGAGGAAGTTTTTCGTTTGCTAGGGCTAAAGCATACAAGCATTCTATATGTGGTGAACAAATGATCGCCTCCGAGACGCAAACCGTATCATTCGGCAACATTATCCTGGGCATTGATAAATGAAAGCGATTAACACAACCAACGACCTCGCCATCAATGGCGCACCGCCGGCCTTTGCACATACGTTGCACGTTGGTCGGCCCAACATCGGCAGCCGCGAATTGTTCCGGAAATATGTGGACCAAATTTTTGAACATCGTTGGTTGAGCAACAATGGACCGATGGTACAGGAACTCGAGCAGCGCATTGCCGACCTTCACGGCGTGAAACATTGCGTGGCAATGTGCAACGGTACCATCGCGCTGGAAATCGCAATCCGCGCACTGAAATTAGAGGGCGAAGTGATCGTGCCGTCCTACACCTTCATCGCCACCGCCCACGCTCTGCATTGGCAGGCCATCACGCCAGTGTTTGCAGATATCGATCCAATTACTCACAACCTCGATCCCGCCGCCGTGCGAAGCATGATCACGCCTCGCACCACCGGGATCATCGGCGTCCACCTGTGGGGGCGCGCCGCGCCGGTCGATGAGTTGCAGGCGTTCGCGGATGAGCATGGCCTCAAGCTAATGTTCGATGCGGCCCATGCGTTCGGCTGCACCTACAAGGGCAAGATGATTGGCAGCTTCGGTGCCTGCGAAGTGCTGAGCTTCCACGCCACCAAATTTTTCAACACTTTCGAGGGCGGCGCGGTCCTCACCAACGATGATGAACTCGCCGAAAGGATGCGGCTGATGCGCAACTTCGGTTTTTCCGGTTTGGATAATGTCATTCATCCGGGCACCAATGGCAAGATGATCGAAGTCGCCGCAGCGATGGGGTTGGTCAACCTGGAGGTCATAGACGACGTGATCGAGGCGAACCGCCGCAACCATCAGTCTTACCAGGAAGCACTATCTGGCGTTTCAGGCATCAGCCTGCTGGGCTACGACGAATCCGAACGAAACAATTACCAATATGTGGTGATGGAAGTCGGCGAGGACTGCCCAGTATCCCGTGACCGGATTATCGAGACATTGCACGCCGAGAACATCCGCGCGCGCAAATATTTCTGGCCGGGTTGCCACAACATGCAACCTTACCGCGATCTGTATCCGCACGCGGGACTGCTGTTGCCCAATACACAAAAAGTGGCGGACCGGGTGGTAGTACTACCCACCGGGTCCACCATGAATAGCGAAATGATCAATGACGTGGCAGCCGTGATTCGAGTGCTAATAGAAGATCGGCCATGAAAGTTGCGATCATGCAGCCCTATTTCTTCCCTTACATTGGCTATTGGCAGTTAATCCACGCCGTGGATCGTTTCGTAATATATGACGATGTGAATTACATCAAAGGAGGATGGATCAATCGCAATCGCATCCTGATCAATGGCGAACCCACCTATATTACGATGCCGCTATATCATTCGTCGCCATACAAACACATCTGCGACATATCCATTCAATCTTCGCCTGCGTGGCGCGACAGACTGGTCAAAATGGTTGAAACCACCTATCGTAATGCCCCTTACTTTGCTGAAGCGTTTTCTATAGTTGAAAATGTAATTCGTCATGAGGCAACCAATCTATCAGATTATCTGGTGCATCAACTGCAATCGCTGGCAACATTCATGGGCATTAACACCGAGTTCGTGATTTCCAGCCGCTGTTATGAGAACAATGACTTGTCTGGCCAAGAGCGAATTCTTGATATATGCAAACGCGAAAACGCAAACACATACGTCAACCCGCAAGGTGGGCAAGCACTATATGACCGAACCACCTTCACGCGATGGGGCTTAGATTTGAAATTCCTAATACCGTCAGCCATAGAGTACAAGCAGTTTGGGTCTTTGCACGTGCCTTGGCTCTCAATCATTGATGTAATGATGTTTAATTCAAAAAGTCAGTTGCGCACGCTGCTGAACAGGTATGAGCTGGTTTAATCATGGATAAAGTTGCAATTTTTGGTGTACCACGCTCAGGTACAACATGGCTTAGTCAGATTTTTAACAGCCATCCAGACGTGACATTAAGATTCCAGCCTCTTTTTTCATATAGTCACAAAGGTAGTTTGTCTGAGCACTCATCCGCCGAAGAGATAGGGGCATTTTTTGAAGAGATTCTTTATACCCAAGATGCTTTTGCTACGATGAAATCCGAGTTCCAAAAGAATTATCCGATTTTCCAAAAATCTTCACAGGCTACGCATATTGTTTTCAAAGAGACGCGATATCTTCACATCGTTGAGAACGTACTTACTCAGTGCAGTGAAGCTAAGGTCATTGGTATTGTCAGAAACCCTTTGGCAGTGCTTGCTTCTTGGGTATCGGCACCAAAGGAATTTAATCCGGAATGGGATATCAACAGCGAGTGGCGCGGCGCGCCAAGCAAGAACCAGAATAGACCAGAAGAATTTTACGGTTTTGATAAATGGAAAGAAATTGCCCATGCGTTCCTTCGGTATAAAAGTGAATACCCGCAGAAATTTTTATTAGTTCGCTATGACGAACTGAACAGAGACCCGCTTGATAATATAAAAAAATTATTTGATTTTTGCGGGTTGGAAGTTTGTGGTCAGGTAGAAGCCTTCCTTACCGCAAGTAAATCGAGACATGATTCTGACCCATATTCGGTTTATCGCGCCAAGGCGAATGATGATAGCTGGCAAGGTGTATTGCCTGATGAAATTGTTAAACAAATTGTGTTGGAACTTAAGCATACCCCATTGAATATTTTTCTTCAGGACGGAACGAGTGCCTAAAGTTTCCGTAGTCTTGACTTCATTTAATCACGAAAAATTCATTCGCGAAGCGGTTGATAGCGTCCTCAATCAGACTTTCACCGATTTTGAGCTGATCATTTGGGATGATGCTTCTGCTGATGGCTCATGGGCGGTTATCAATAGCTATTCGGATCCGCGCATTAAGGTGTTTCACAACGAAGTTACCAAGAGAGGGATTTACGGAATCAATAAAGCTATCTCTGAAGTGGCTATCGGTGAGTATATCGCCATTCATCATTCAGACGATATTTGGGAATCCGACAAGCTGGAAAAGCAGGTTGCATACTTGGATGCCCACACCGGAATTGGTGCGGTCTTTACCAACGCACTGGCCATTGACGAAGATAGTTTGCCACTGGCTGACAAGCAACATTTTTATTCCGATATTTTCAGTCAGCCAAACAGAACCAGGCATGAGTGGCTGCGGTTTTTCTTTAGCCGCGGCAATGCGCTGTGCCATCCGAGCGTGCTGATCCGTAAAGCTTGTTATACGGATTGCGGACTTTATCGCTACGGCTTGGCGCAGGTACCCGATCTCGATATGTGGATGCGGCTGTGTATGAAACTTGAAATCTACGTGCTTCCGGAAAGATTGGTCAGATTCCGTGTGCGAGATAACGCTGCTAATACCAGTGCTAGCCGCCCGGAGACCAGAATCCGGGACTTGTACGAATTTTATAAGCTGTTGCAAAACTACCGGAAAATCAAAAATTTTGATGATCTGGTAAAGATCTTTCCCTCTGCTGAAAAGTACAATCGGGATGAGGAGACTGATATGGACTTCGTCTTGGCCATGGTCGCTTTGGAGGAAAAGCAATTTCATTGCACAACATTATTCGGCCTGGATCTGGTGTTCGAAGCCATTTCCGAGCCGAAGCGCGCTGCAAATATCAAGCATTTGTACAGTTTTGACTACATGAGTTTTATTGCATTGACGGGGCAGTATGATGTCTTTTCGCGAGAGGAGATTGCCGAACGAGATGCAAGAATCAATGCGATTTATACTTCATCATCTTGGCGACTGACTCGGCCGCTACGCTTTTTTGCACAACTCATACGTGATCCGTTGGCACTGTTTGCGAGGCTCCAAGAACAATTCCATTTTAACTTGTTGGCTGATGATTATAGTGTGATCGTCCCTTTTGGTTACGGTACGGAAAAATTTGAATCGGCGCCGACTTGTGCCGTGTTAGCTCACATGTTTTATGTTGATATGCTTGGTGAGATTGCGCTTTACATTTGCAATATCCCATTCCCGTTTGACTTGTACATCACAACTGATACGGAAGAGAAGCAAGCGAAGATTAAGAAGTTTTTCTCTCAATGGCGGCGAGGAAAAGTCGAAGTTCGCATATCTCCGAACCGCGGTAGAGATATAGCACCGAAGCTTATTACGTGTCGTGATGTCTACGATAACTATGAATATATACTCTACATTCATACGAAAAAATCGCCACATCTTGGGCGGTTAAGCGGTTGGCGTTCTTATCTTCTGGAGACTCTGCTTGGCTCAACTGAAGTGGTGAAAAGTGTTTTTGTAGCATTTAGAAGTACACCCAATCTTGGTATGATCGCCCCACAACATTTTGATGCTGTGCACAATACCGACGGATGGGGGCCGAACTTCAAGATTGCCAAAAAACTTGCCGACAGGATGGGGATACAAATTTCCCGGCATGATCCAATCGATTACCCTTCCGGCTCGATGTTTTGGGCTCGCACCGCTGCAATTAAGCCTTTGCTCGACTGTAATCTTTCCTTTGATGATTTTCCTGCTGAAGCAGGTCAGTTAGATAAGACTGTGGGACATGCAATTGAACGTCTCTTTTTCATAGTGTGTGAGCGCGCAGGATATGGCTGGATCAAGATCACCCGCCAGCACTTGCTTCGCAATAAGGAAAAGGGCAAGTACATTTCAAGTCATGATGACCTAACAGGTTTCATTAAAAATTTTCATCGTGAACTTATAAAAAAGGAACTCACAAATAAGTCTAATTTGGAATAGAGAGCAATACCTCTTTTCCTTATGAAGCGGCATCTTCTTGCTGGAGGTTGCGAATGAATGGCGAATTAGTCAGCATTGTTATGGCCACCTACAACGGGGAAAAGTATCTGCGCAAGCAGGTGGATAGCATTCTTAAGCAAACCTACCAACATTTCGAACTGATTGTGGTTGATGATGCGTCTACAGATGAAACACTCTCAATTCTCAATCAATATGCCGTATTGGACGATCGTATTCATGTATTTCCCGCGGAGAAAAATTTGGGGCTGGTCGCTAATTTTGAGCGTGGCCTCAAGCTGGCAAAGGGTGATTTCATCGCGTTTTCTGATCAAGATGATATCTTCCGAAAAGACAAGATCGAGCGCTTGCTAACTGCATTGAAGGATCATCCAAGCCGCGATTTGGCTGTATCCGATCTGTCCTTGATCCATGAAGATGATGCTGAATTCGCCACTTCAATGTGGCGGTATCAAAAATTGAAACCTCAGCAGGGCAAACCATTCCGTCGCTTGCTTTATCTTAATTTTGCAACAGGCTGCGCAATGATATTCAGGCGTAGACTGCTACTAATTGCACTTCCGTTTCCGCAGGCGTGTCTTGTACACGACTGGTGGCTTGCAGTTGTTGCGGCAAGTTCCAAGGGTGGCGGGATTTGTTTAGTTAAAGAACCATTGACTGCTTATCGGCAACATCGCTCGAATGTCTTCGGAGCCAGTGAAGTGGAAAATATATCTGCAAGGAAAGTGATCGCTCGAATCAAAGCTTCTCCTCGAGGCATGTCGGTTGTTGAGGCGCGGATAAATCTTATAAAGCCGTACATTTCCAATTTGGATGGATATTTGCAGCGAGACTTTTGGTCTGGCGATGAGCGGGCGATGATAAATAATATAAAAAATACTCTTGAAGGTTATCTAACCGATGCTCATAGTGGTTTCATGAGCCGCATAAGCAAACTTCCGCAAAGATTGCGTTGCGCTGTATTAACTAAAAACTTTAAGAACTGCATTGCAGAAGTTTTTGTAACCCTCTGGCCTTATAAATGAATAGTTGCAATAAATAAACAGAAGCTGCTCTATGGGCAGCTGGGATAGTTGAAGATTAGATTTCCATGATAGAAAAAGTGGCCCGTATTGTGAGGACGCGAGGGATTGCAGGATTGATGCCCGCGGTATATTTTCGCCTATACCGGTTGTTGTCGATACGTGCCAAATCATTCCAAAAGTTTGAAAGCTTGTTGCGCGGCAGCAATGGAATAGAGATTGGTGGGCCCAGCCAGGTTTTCACTGCCAAGGGACTGTTTCCCGTATACCCGATAGCAGGCCATCTCGACAATTGCAATTTTGGTGGCACAACCGTCTGGGAAGGCGACATCAAGGAAGGGCTAACTTTTCAATTTGATCGCAATAAACCATCGGGTCGGCAATATATCGCCGAAGCGACCGCGATGCAAAACATCCCTTCTGCCAGTTATGACTTTGCGATTTCCTCGCACGCACTGGAACACACTGCAAATCCAATCCTGGCTTTGTCGGAGTGGATAAGGCTGCTGAAAGATCAGGGTACACTGGTGCTTCTGTTGCCGCACAAGGATGGAACCTTTGATCATCGCAGGCCTGTAACAACCATGCAGCACCTGATGGCAGATTTTAATGCAGGTATGGCTGAGGATGATCTGACCCATATGTCGGAAATTATGGCGTTGCACGATTTGGAGCGTGACCCGGGAGCGGGCGACTTGGCAACTTTCAAGGCGCGTTCCGAGCGTAACTTTGAGAACCGTTGCTTTCACCATCATGTTTTTGATACGCACCTCGCCGTGCGTCTTGTCGATCACATGGGCCTGCAAATTCGAGCAGCCGAGGCAATACGGCCCATGCACATTTTGGTTGTGGCACAAAAAACGGTGAGCGGCGCATTGCCGGACAATTCTGCCTATTTAGGCGAGTCGGCACAGTATCTGCGCACCAGTCCATTCTTATCGGATCATTTGTGATGTTCCTGCCGGAACAGAGGAGCAACAAATGAGTGTTTGCGCGGTCGTTGTGTCTTATCACGCCGGTGCAGAGCTGATCGAGAATGTTGTTGCCCTGCTCGAACAAGTGAATGACGTTGTCATAGTGGACAATGGGTCTGGCGGGGAAGCCAAAGCGTTGCCGGAAAGACTGGGTGGCTACCCCAGGGTGAGCGTCATCTATAACCGGGAAAATCTTGGTATAGCGGCGGCGTTGAACATTGGGGTAAGGCATGCCAAAGCTGCCGGACACCAATGGGTGGCGACATTTGACCAGGACAGCAAAGTGACATCCGGCATGATCAAGACGATGCTGCATGCATATGATATGTATCCTGAAAAGGAGAAAGTCGCCAGTTTGGCCCCACGCTATCAGAACCAATCGACCGGACAGATCGCGGCCAACAGATCAAAATACTCGGGTGGTGATGCATTGCGCTACGCGGAGGTGCTGGTGGTGATGACTTCCGGCAATCTGATCAAAACAAGCGTCTTTGATGTGGTAGGAAATTTTAATGAGGCGCTCTTCATCGATCATGTGGACAGCGAATTTTGCCTGCGCTGTGCAACCCGTGGCTATAAAATACTCGAGGTAAATGACGCGATCTTGTTGCATCACACCGGCGCGCCGGTGCAACACAGATTCCTGGGCAAACTAAGGTCAACTTCAAATCACAGCATCTTGAGGCGCTATTACATGGCGCGAAACGGGATATATGTCTATAAGAAATTCGCGTTCACCTACCCGCTGTGGGTCGCAAATGATGCCTATCGATTTTTGAAGGCCATGATCATGTTGACGTTGTTCGAAACCGACAAGAGGCAAAAGCTGGCAGCGATCATTCGAGGTGTTATGCATGGATTGTCCGGAAGGATGGGCAAAGTTAGCGGGCCGAGTCGGGATTCAAGCCTCACGCCGAATAACCGGCGTAGTTAATATAAATATGTCCTCTCAATGACTCTAGATATAGCCAAGCCGGCCATGGTGACAGTACTGCTCTCCACATACAATGGAAGCCGGTTCCTTCAGCAACAGTTGAATTCGTTATATGAGCAAACTTACCCCGATATCAGGATTTTGGTGCGTGACGACGGGTCGACTGATACAACCAGAAGTATCCTGGGCCGTGAACAGACCAAGGGCCGTATAGAAATATTGGAAGGCCACGACAACCTCGGGCCGGCCCATAGTTTTTTTGAATTGCTGCGCAGTGCCGCATCGACAGGAACCGAATATGTGGCCTTTTGCGATCAGGATGATGTTTGGCATCCCGAAAAAATTGCGCATGCAGTTTCAGCGTTGACTGGAGTCACAGGCAACGGTCCGGCCATGTATTGTTCCAGGTCTGAAATCGTCGATGAACATCTGGAACATATCGGCTATACAGAGTTGCCCGGGAAAATCGGCTTTGGAAACGCGTTGGTAGAAAACGCAGCTACCGGCTGTACGATCGTGCTCAATCAAAAAGCCACCAAGCTTGTTGGGGAACACCTGCCGGGTAAGGTATTGATGCATGATTGGTGGTGCTATCTGGTTTTGACGTGTTTCGGCGAGGTCATTTTTAGCGTGAGCCCTGACATCAAGTATCGTCAGCACGGACGTAATACCGTTGGTATTGCCTCGAACATGTTTTATCGATTGGAGAGAAAGTTGCGCAGGTTTTTCGGAAGTGGTGAAGGACGCCAATGGATGAGCGAACAGGCTATATCTTTGCTGAATACGTTCGGAGACAGGATCCCGTCTTCGCGAAGGCCGGCTCTCAATATGTTCGTCGGTGCAAAATCATTATTGCGCTGTCGGTTACAGTTAGTTCTGTCGGGGGATATTTGGCGAAAGAATTGGTTCGATGATCTGGCGTTGCGAATTCTGATATTGATTAACCGCTTTTAACCATAATGATCATTAGACCGTCAGTCCCTCCAGGCGTGGGAATGACGCATCTTTGTACTTATGCACAATGTGGGTATAAATCATGCTTTGCGCATGCGTCGTGAGCTGAAATGAAAAAAATTTGTTTTGTCGCAACCATTCCCGCCGTTGTTCATGCATTTTTGCGTGGGCACATTCAGGCGGCTGCGGAAAAGTATCAAGTCACGGTTATATGCAATTCTGCCGATAAACACTTGCTTGATGGTCTCAACGCCCGCCTTGTTTTACTACCTATAGAGCGCAAACCTTCGCCTTGGAAAGACATGCTGGTCATGTTTCGATTATTCAGTTTGTTTCGGCGCGAGCGATTCAATATTGTGCATACCCATATGCCCAAGACCGGGCTGCTCGGGATGTTGGCCGCATGGATGGCCGGTGTGCCGATACGCATCAACACCTTCCACGGCGAAGTGTGGGTAACGCGAAGCGGATGGCGGCGTGCAGTGCTCAAACTGTTCGATCGATTGATCGGATCGCTTGCAACGGACATTCTGGCGGTCAGTCTCTCACAAAAGATATTCCTAGAGAGCGAGGGAGTATTACCGTTGGGCAAAGCAACGGTGATTGGGGCAGGCTCGATTTGTGGTGTCGACGCGGGGCGATTTCATCCAGACGGGGCGATGAGAAATTCAGTACGCTGTGAATTGGGCATTGCCCAGGATGCCACGATGATCTTGTTTGTGGGACGACTCAACCGCGACAAGGGGTTGCTGGATCTTGCTGCGGCGTTTAATGCGATTGCGAAATACAATCCGGATGTGGTGCTGTTGTTGGTGGGTTCTGAAGAAGATGTGGCATTCAGCCAAATTCTGGGAATCTGCGATGCAGTACGTGACCGTGTTCAACATGTGAGTTTTGCATTGATGCCGGAACGTTACATGGCGACAGCTGATATTTATTGTCTGCCGAGTTACCGCGAGGGGTTTGGCATGACCATCATCGAGGCAGCAGCGTGCGCAGTGCCCACCGTAGCTTCACGTATCTATGGTATTACGGATGCCGTCGCTGACGGCGAAACCGGCTTGTTGTTCCCTGTTGGCGATGTGGCTGCTTTGACGCGTGCCTTGCTAAAACTGATCGCTGATGGAGACTTGCGGCAACAGATGGGAAATGCGGCACGGCTTCGTGCAATGGAACTGTTCTCCTGTGAAAAAATCATCCGCGAGGCGATGATGATGTACGACAGATTGCTTGAAGAACGCGAGAGCAAAGATGACAAAGTACAAAATTGACCCGGAAATTAAACGCGCGCTTGTCACTGGGGCTAATGGTTTCATCGGGCGATCATTCTGCGCCGAAGCCGTGCTGCGGGGTTTGCAAGTGAAGGGTGCAACGCGCTCTGTAGGGGAATTACCGGCCGGTGTTGAATCGGCGGTTGTCGGAGCGATCGATGGCGAAACGGATTGGACCGATGCACTGCAAGGTGTCGATACGGTGATCCATCTCGCGGCACGGGTGCATGTGATGAAAGACCAGGCCGCCAATCCGTTGACGGAATTCCTCAAGGTCAATCTGTATGGCACGTCCCGTCTGGCGCAGCAGGCTGCAAGCGCAGGCGTAAAACGGTTCGTCTATGTGAGTTCGGTCAAGGTGAACGGCGAACAGACCACGGTGGGCCGCCCTTTCCTGGAATCGGACGAACCCGACCCGCAGGATCCTTACGCAGTCTCGAAATGGCAGGCTGAACAAGACTTGCAGCGCATCGCCAGGGAAACCGGGCTCGAGGTGGTGATCGTGCGGCCGCCGCTGGTTTATGGTCCGGGCGTAAAAGGGAATTTTGTCAGGTTGCTGGCCGCGATCGACCGTGGCGTTCCGCTGCCGCTGGCGGGTGCGAACAATCTGCGCAGCCTGGTGTATGTGGGCAATCTGGCGGACGCCTTGATTGCTTGTGCGACACATCCCGCCGCCGCGGGGCAGACCTATCTGGTCAGCGACGGCGATGATGTTTCCACCGCGATGCTGGTCGACATGATTGCGCTGTCATTGGGCCGCAGCAGCCGAGCATTTCATTTCCCTACCGGCCTGTTGCGCGCCGCGGCAACTCTGCTGGCTCGCGCAGAACAGATGGACAGATTGTTCGGCACGCTGCGCGTCAATGATGAAAAACTGCGCAGGGAACTGGCCTGGTCTCCGCCGTATACCCTGGAGCAGGGTCTGCGTGCAACAGCCGAATGGTATCGCGCCGACAGGAAGTTACCCTGAACGATTCGAGGCCGGACCGGGCCAGCAATATCTGGGTCTGGCCAGGCGCATCGAATATAATCACGTTTCATTTTAAATATGACATCCCTCTTTCGGGGTGTTGAACAACATGATATTAGTGACTGGCGGCGCAGGTTTCATCGGCTCGAACTTCGTGCTGGATTGGCTCGCGCAAAGCGATGAGGCAGTGATCAATCTGGACAAGCTGACCTACGCGGGCAATCCGGAAAATCTCGCCGCGCTCAAGGATGATCCGCGCCACATCTTCGTGCGCGGCGACATCGGCGATGCATCTTTGCTGGGCGAGTTGCTGGCAGAGCACCGCCCGCGCGCCGTCATCAATTTTGCGGCCGAGAGCCATGTGGACCGCTCCATCCACGGCCCCGAGGATTTCATCCAGACCAACATCGTCGGTACTTTCCATTTGCTGGAGGCGGTGCGCGCCTATAGGACGGGTCTGGCTGCCGAGGAAAAAGCCGGTTTCCGCCTCCTGCATGTCTCCACCGACGAAGTGTATGGCTCGCTGGCCAAGGATGAGCCGGCATTCAGCGAGACCCACCGCTACGAACCGAACAGTCCCTACTCCGCCAGCAAGGCCGCCAGCGACCATCTGGTGCGCGCCTATCACCACACCTACGGCCTGCCGGTGCTGACCACCAACTGTTCCAACAATTACGGTCCGTTCCATTTTCCCGAGAAGCTCATTCCGCTGATGATCGTCAACGCGCTCGCCGGCAAGCCGCTGCCGGTGTACGGCGACGGACAGCAGATCCGCGACTGGCTGTACGTCAGGGATCATTGCAGCGCGATCCGCCGCGTACTGGAAAAGGGCAGGCCGGGCGAGGTGTATAACATCGGCGGCTGGAATGAAAAAGCCAATCTCGACATCGTGCATACCGTTTGTACGTTGCTAGACGAATTGCGTCCGCGCGCCGGCGGCAAGTCCTACCGCGAGCAGATCGCGTTTGTGGCCGACCGCCCCGGCCACGACCGCCGCTACGCGATCGACGCGCGCAAGTTGGAGCGCGAGCTGGGCTGGAAACCGGCTGAAACGTTCGAGTCCGGCATCCGCAAGACGGTGCAGTGGTACCTGGATCACCAGGACTGGGTGAGCAATGTCCAGTCCGGTTCCTACCAGCAGTGGATAGCAAAGAACTACGTGGGGCTGGCCGGATGAAGATCCTGTTGTTCGGCAAAAACGGCCAGGTCGGCTGGGAACTGCAGCGCAGCCTGGCGCCGCTGGGCGAACTGATCACGCTGGATTCGGGCAGCCGTGAGATGTGCGGCGATTTCTCCAATCCGGCAGAACTTGCGCGGACCGTAAGGGCCGTTGCGCCGGATGTGATCGTCAATGCGGCGGCGTATACCGCGGTGGACAAGGCCGAGAGCGAGGCTGAGCTGGCACGCACCGTCAACGCGCGGGCGCCGGGCGTGCTGGCCGAGGAGGCATTGCGCGCGAAATCATTGCTGGTCCATTATTCCACCGATTATGTGTTCGATGGCAGCGGCGACAAGCCCTGGCTGGAATCCGATGCGACCGCGCCGCTGAATGTGTATGGCGCGACCAAGCTGGAAGGCGAACAGCTGATACAGCAATCCGGCTGCCGCCACCTGATCCTGCGCACCAGCTGGGTATATGGCGCGCGCGGCGGCAACTTCATCAGAACCATGTTGCGGCTTGCCCGGGAACGCGACAGTCTCAATGTCATCGATGACCAGATCGGCGCGCCCACCGGCGCGGACCTGCTGGCCGATGTCACCGCTCATGCGGTCAGGACAGCGCTGCAGCGGCCGGAAGTGTCGGGACTGTACCATCTGGTTGCCGGTGGCGAAGTTTCCTGGCACGGCTATGCCAGCTACGTGATCGGTTTTGCAGCGCGTTCCGGCGTCGATATCAGGGTCGCACCGGATGCGATCAAGCCCGTACCCACCAGCGCTTTTCCCACGCCCGCCAGGCGCCCGCACAATTCACGGATGGATACGGCGAAGCTGCGGCAGACGTTTGGTTTGTATCTGCCGGATTGGCAAATCGGCGTCGCGCGCATGTTGAGCGAAGTACTGGAGGGTGCAGGAACAATTTGAACTCGGCCTCTTGTCCCTTGCTTGCTATTCTTCCAGGATCTGCAGGCTGACGCCCAGGGACTTCCACTGCTTCACCTCGTCCTGCAGCGCGGTATCGGTCAGCGGGTTTTGTGCCAGCCAGTCCCGGTCGAGCGAGAGGTAGAATTTGGTGCCGCTGAAACGGGCGTGCAAAGCCGGCAGAACGATGTCGCTGCGGTTGCGGTAGAACAGCACGGCCAGGCGCAGGCTCATCGCGAGCACGCAATTTTCCTCGTCGTTCAACATGCCCTGCAATTTTTTCAGGTTGCCGCGATGCGCCAGTGCCAGCAAGCTCAGCCGGGCCTGTTCCTTCTTGGAAAATCCCGGCATGTCGGCATTGGCAAGTATGTAGGCGGTATGTTTGTGATAGCCGCTGTGCGCCACCCGTATGCCGATGCCATGCAGGCTCGCGACCCAGCCCAGGACATGCAGTGCCGATTCGCTCGCGTCGCTGCCAAAGAATTGCCGTGCCAGCATATTCGACAGTCTGCTGACCCGCGCGACCTGGCTGGTGTCGACGTGGTAGCGCTCCATGAAGTTCTGCACCGTGACGTCGCGCATGTCGTGGTTGTGGAAGCGCCCCCACAGGTCGTAGAGCACGCCTTCGCGCAGCGCGGCGAGCGCGGGCTGCATCGCGGCGATTTCCAGTTCGCGGAAGGCCGCATACATGATCGCGAAGCCGCCCGCCAGCGTGGCCACCCGATCGGGGCGCAGGCCCGGCAATTGCATCTTGTTCACGTCGCCTTCCTTGAGCAGCCGCGCGCGAAGTTTCTCCAGCCCGTCGCGAGTGATGCCGCTCTGGCTGTAGCCGTTTGCGTCCAGAATTTCGGCGATGGACCTTGCCGTGCCCGATGAGCCCAGCGCATATTGCCAGTGTCCGCGGAAATCGGCAGTGATGTTCTGTACCTCGTTGCGTGCGGCGAGTTCGGCCTTTTCGAGCTTGCGTTCGTTGATTTTTCCATCGGGGAAGAAACGGTTGCTGTAGCTGACGCAGCCCATGTACAGGCTTTCCATCTTGAGGGGAGTCAGGCCGTTGCCGATGATGAATTCGGTGGAGCCGCCGCCGATATCCATCACCAGCAGGTTGTCTTTGGACTTGGGCAAGCCATGCGCGACACCGAGATAGATCAGGCGCGCTTCTTCAAGACCGGAAATCACCTCGATCGGGAATCCCAGCACATGTTCGGCCTGTGCGATGAAATCCGGTGCGTTCTTCGCTACCCTCAGGGTGTTGGTCCCGACGGCACGCACCGCCGCGCTGGGCAGATCGCGCAGGCGTTCGCCAAACCGCCCCAGTGCGACCAGAGCGCGTTGCTGCGCTTCGGCATCAAGAAATTTGTCGTCGGAAAGTCCTTCGGCCAGTCTCACCGGCTCGCGCAGGCCATCCAGCATGTAAAGCTGCTCGCCTTCGACGCGCGCGACCTGCAGACGGAAACTGTTGGAGCCCAGATCAACCGCAGCGAGGATGGATTGCTGCTGCACTATTCCAGAACTTCGCGATCGATTTCGTCCATGTTGACATGGCGAACGTCACGCCCCTTGACCATGTAGATGACATACTCGGATATGTTTTTGGCGTGGTCGCCGATCCGTTCGATCGCCTTGGCCACGAACAATATTTCCAGTGAGGTGGAAATGGTGCGCGGGTCTTCCATCATGAAGGTGATCAGGTAACGCATGATCGCGCGGAACTCTTCGTCCACCTGCTCGTCCTGCCGCACCGCCTCTGCCGCCATCGCCACATCCAGGCGCGCAAAGGCGTCCAGCGATTTGCGCAGCATATCCAGCGCGATTTCTGAAGCGTGTTTGATTTCCTGGTAACGCGGCAGCGCCAGCCCCTGCTTTTGCGACAGCAGTTTGGCCATGCGCGCGATCTTTTCGGCTTCGTCGCCGATCCGTTCCAGATCGGTGATGGTCTTGATCACTGCCATCAACAGACGCAAATCACCTGCAGCCGGCTGGCGCCGCGCGATCACCTGGCTGCACGCTTCGTCTATCTTGACTTCCATCGCGTTGACGCGATGGTCATCGGCGATCACGCGTGTCATCAGCGCCACATCGCCGCTGACCAGCGACTCGACGGCGCTCTTGATCTGGCTCTCCACCAGTCCGCCCATTTGCAATACGTGGGCGCGGATGGCTTCGAGCTCGGCGTCGAACTGGCGGGAAATATGCTCACTGCTGCTCAACATGGTGTATTCCTTAAAAAAAGATGCAACGTAATAGTATATGCGGTAATTGTGAACGGAACATGACAGCGGACCAGCTTGCCGTCTAGACCGTTATCGTCTTAACGCCTTCCGCGGTGCCCAGCAAAAGTACATCGGCACCGCGACGCGCGAACAAACCGTTGGTCACCACGCCGGCGATGTGGTCCAGCGTGGATTCCAGCTCAACCGGATTCATGATGCTCAGCCCGTGCACATCGAGAATGATATTGCCGTTGTCGGTGGTAAAGCCCTCGCGCAACCTGGGCTGTCCGCCCAGCGCGACCAGCTGGCGCGCCACCGAACTGCGCGCCATCGGAATCACTTCGATCGGCAGCGGAAACTTGCCCAGCACATCCACCAGCTTGCTGGCGTCGCATACACAGACGAATTTATTGCTGGCTGCCGCCACGATCTTCTCGCGTGTCAGCGCGCCGCCGCCGCCCTTGATCATGTGCAGATGGCGGGTAATTTCGTCCGCCCCGTCGACATACACCGGCAGCTCGCCCGCATCGTTGAGGGGCAACACTTCGATGCCGTGACCCATCAGGCGCTTCGCGGAAGCTTCCGAACTGGCAACTGCGCCGCGTATCTTGTGCCTGATCTTGGCCAGTTCGTCGATGAAAAAATTGGCGGTGGACCCGGTGCCCACGCCGACGATACGATCGACCGGCACATATTCAATCGCGGCCTTGGCGACGGCGCGTTTCAATTCATCCTGATTTGTCATTTCACCCGCTCACTTTCAATTGTATTTATTCTTAACCGCGATTATTGCAGGAAATGAAAAAGTTGGGGAATTTTGCTCGCGCAACGCGTCTGCAGAAGCCTTATTTTCCAAAATGGCGCGCCGTGGCACAGGCAGGGCGGCACCGCATGTCTCCGGCAGGCAGAGGTCTTGGCGTTGCACTGGAACAGTGCGCCGATGGCTTGCCTGCATGCCAGCGATATTCGCGCAAATTGAACAAAGAATTTGACCGGCTGCGGATGACCGTGTAATCCCGGGGCTCGCTACCAGCGTTCCGGAATGCCGGGTATTCCCGGCTCAAAAGCGTACCAGCAAGGCCGCACCCACCTCGGCCTGCACGAAGCCGTTGCTGCGGACCCTGATGGTGCATCCGCCCGAGCAGAACACGGAGGTGTCGGCATTCATCATCGTGTAGATGGCACGCGCATCGAATCGCAGTCCGACGTTCCCGGAAAAATAAAACTTCGCGCCGCCGCCGAGCGAGAGCGACAGGCGATTTTCCGTGGTGAGGTCGGCGCGTTTCGGCGCCATGCGCGTCAGCCCGACAGTGCCCGACACGAACGGGTGCATGATCCCGTCGGCCGGCAACAGGTACAGCCCGCCGACATGGTAATAATCGATGGTGAGATCAAACAGCGGGTTGCCGGTGAATGTGCCGGCAGTCGTAAGCTGCGTGTCCTGGCGGCTCAGGAATACCTCGATTTGCTGGTCCGGTTCCGAATCGAAGTCGAGCAGCAGCCCGAAGCTGGTCGCATCCGCAAGCTCGAACCCGGACAGCGTGTCGGCATCCTCGAAGCTGCCGCCGTAGCGGTGTCCGGCGAAAGGCGCGACTTCGACCGGCGCGCATCGGCCGATGCGGCGGCAAACAGCGCATACAGCAGAAGGAGTGCTGCGAATATTGTCCATGTCAAATCCCGGTCAGGCTGGAAATCGAAGCTGACGGCGCCGCGAATGTAAACGCCGGCCGATGGGGCGTCAACAGCGGCGACGCGACAGGGATCGGCAGGGGCACCTGAATGCTGCCGGTACGCGGCTTGTGCCGGCCGAATTTCCGCCCAGCGGTGATAAGATGCGAATCAGGCCACAACAATAAAGGCGGGAACGAAAATGCAGATCCGTGCGATTGCCACTTGTCCTTTTACCGACCAAAAACCCGGCACCTCGGGGTTGCGCAAGCGCGTGCCGGTTTTTCAGCAGCCGCGCTACCTGGAAAATTTCGTGCAGTCCATCTTCGATAACATCGCCATCCCGCCGGGCGCGACGCTGGTGTTGGGCGGCGACGGGCGCTATTACAACCGCGAAGCGATCCAGATCATTCTGAAAATGGCGGCGGCCAATGGGTTTGGGCGCGTGCTGGTCGGACGGGGCGGCATCCTTTCGACGCCTGCCGCCTCCTGCCTGATCCGCAAATACCGCACCCACGGCGGCATCATCCTCTCCGCCAGCCACAATCCGGGCGGGCCGGACGGCGATTTCGGCATCAAGTACAACGGCAGCAACGGCGGTCCGGCGACCGAGACGGTCACCGAAGCGATCTTCGCGGCGAGCAAGAAAATCTCCCAATATCACATCGCCGATGCGGCCGATATCGGTGCTGGAGAGGGAGGGCGATTACACAATGGGTGACATGACGGTGTCGGTGATCGATCCGGTTGAAGCCTACGCCGAGCTGATGGAATCGCTGTTCGATTTTGCGGCGATACGTTCCTTGTTGAGCAATGGATTCAGAATCAAGTTCGACGCGATGCACGCGGTCACCGGCCCGTATGCGCGCGAGATACTGGTGAATCGCCTGGGCGCGCCGCCGGAAAGCGTGATGAATGCGGTGCCGTTGCCGGATTTCGGCAAGGGTCATCCCGATCCCAACCTCACCTATGCGCATGAACTGGTCGAAATCATGTATCGCGCTGATGCGCCGGATTTCGGCGCAGCCTCCGACGGGGACGGCGACCGCAACATGATCCTCGGCAGACATTTCTTCGTCACGCCTTCAGACAGTCTCGCAGTGCTCGCCGCGAATGCCCATCTGGTGCCGGGCTACCAGCAGGGGCTGGCGGGTATTGCACGCTCGATGCCGACCAGCGCGGCGGCAGACCGCGTCGCCAAGGCGCTCGGCATCCCCTGTTACGAGACGCCGACCGGCTGGAAGTTCTTCGGCAACCTGATGGATGCGGGCAAGGTCACCCTGTGCGGTGAAGAGAGCTTCGGTACCGGCTCCGACCACATACGCGAAAAAGACGGATTGTGGGCGGTGCTGTTCTGGCTGAATATACTCGCGGCGCGCAGACAGTCGGTCGAGGAAATTCTGATGGCGCACTGGGCGCGGTTCGGGCGCAACGTGTATTCGCGCCACGATTACGAGGACATTCCTGCCGACGCGGCAAACGGCGTGATGAAACTGCTGCACGATCGCTTCGTTGAGCTGCAGGGCGCGAAGTTCGGACACCTGCAGGTGAAATGGTGCGACGACTTCAGCTATACCGATCCGGTGGATGGCAGCGTCAGCACCGGCCAGGGCGTGCGCATCATGTTCGCCGACGGTTCGCGTATCGTGTTCCGCCTTTCCGGCACCGGCACCGGGGGCGCGACGTTGCGCATCTATCTGGAATCCTTCGAGCCCGACGCTTCCAAACACCACCTGGACGCGCAACAATTGCTCGCCGACCTGATCGGCATCGCATCGCAAATCTCCGAATTGCGCAAGCGGACCGGGCGCGAACAGCCCACCGTCATTACTTAAGGCACCCCTAAGCGGCTATAATTGGCACAAATCTGTCTGTCCGCGCCTTTGAGGCGCGGATTCATTTTAAGGAGTGCGCCATGGCAAACAGAAGAATCATTCAGACTCCCGATGCGCCGGCAGCGATCGGCACCTATTCGCAGGCGATCAGCGTCGGCGATACGGTATACCTGTCCGGCCAGATCGGGCTGGATCCGAGCACCATGCAGATGGTCGAGGGTATCGAAGCTCAGATTCACCGTGTGTTCCAGAATTTGCGCGCGGTGGCAAGCGCGGCCGACAGCAGCTTCAACGATCTGGTGAAGCTCAACGTGTACCTGACCGACCTCAAACATTTCGCCAAGGTGAACGAAATCATGGCCGGCTATTTCCGCCAGCCCTATCCGGCCCGGGCCGCAGTGGGCGTGGCCGAACTGCCGCGCGGCGCGCTGGTGGAGATGGATGGTGTGCTGGTGATTCAGGATTAAGTATGCTTCATCGGGTAACCTTCTCCACTTCCCCTCTCCCGCAAGCGGGGAGAGCGAAGCGAGGGGGGCGAAACCGCGGAGCGCAGCGGCGGGAGAGGGGGCCTTGAGTTCACCCGCAAAAATCTCCCCCGCAACCCTAAGCAAGCTGGCCAGGCTCGGCATTCATCACCGCGCCGACCTGCTGCTGCATCTGCCGCTGCGCTACGAGGACGAGACACACCTTGCGCCGATTGCCACGGTTCAAGCCGGTGAAACGGTGCAGGTGCAAGGCGTCATCACGCACAGCGAGATCGCTTTTCGTCCGCGCCGCACCCTGGTATGCCGCATGGAGGACAGCAGCGGCGAGTTGTATCTGCGCTTCCTGAATTTCTATCCCAGCCAGCAGAAACAACTCGCGGTCGGCAGACAAATACGCGCCGTCGGCGAGGCGCGCATGGGTTATTACGGAATGGAGATGGTGCATCCGAAATGCCGCGCGGTGGATGACGACACGCCGCTGCAACAAAGCCTTACGCCGGTTTACCCGACCACGGCCGGGCTTGCGCAACCCGTATTGCGCAAGCTGATCGCCAATGCGCTGGAAACGTTGCCGCTGCCCGACACCCTGCCGGATGTGCTGTTGCAAAAACTGGAACTGGCCGGCTTCGCCGACAGCATCCGGCTGCTGCACAGCCCGACACCCGACATATCGGCAAATTCCCTGGAAGAACGCAGCCACCCCGCCTGGCGGCGCATCAAATTCGACGAACTGCTCGCGCAACAACTGTCGATGCGCGTGCATCACCGCGAACGCAGCAAGCGCAGCGCACCCAGGCTTGCTGCGCACGGCAAACTTGCAGCGCGCCTGACCAAAGCCCTGCCGTTTGCGCTGACCAAAGCGCAACAGCGCGCCCTTGCAGAGATCAGCCGCGACCTTGCGCAGCCTCACCCGATGCAGCGCCTGCTGCTCGGCGATGTCGGCAGCGGCAAGACCATAGTCGCGGCGCTGGCTGCATTGCAGGCGATCGAGAGCGGCTATCAGGTTGCGTTGGTGGCGCCGACCGAGATTCTCGCCGAACAACATTACCTCAAGCTGCGCGACTGGCTGGAACCGCTCAGCCTGGCTCCGGTATGGCTGTCCGGCAGCCTGAAGAAAAAGGAAAAACTGCTCGCCGCCGAACATATCGCGAACGGCGAAACGCTGCTTGCCATCGGCACGCATGCGCTGTTTCAGGAGCAGATCGCGTTTCACAAGCTCGGTTTGGCGATTGTCGACGAGCAGCACAAGTTCGGCGTGCAGCAGCGCCTTGCGCTTCACAACAAGGGTAAAAACACAGGAATGTCCGGGAGCACGGATATATCGACAAAGTCGAATCGGATCGAGCCGCATCAACTTATGCTGAGTGCAACGCCGATACCCCGAACCTTGGCGATGAGCTATTACGCTGATCTCGACATGTCGGTAGTCGACGAATTGCCGCCGGGACGTACCCCGGTGGTCACCAGGCTGGTCAGCGACGAACGCCGCGACGAAGTGATCGCGCGGGTGCGTGCTGCCTGCATGGCGGGACAGCAGGCCTATTGGGTATGCCCGCTGATCGATGAATCGGAGACGCAGTTGCGACACGTTACTGGCGAAGCCAGCAGTTCGCGGGAGCAGCTGCTTGGCCCCTCCTCCCGCACTCATCGGCTCCGCCGCACCGTGTCGGAGGGGCGGCAATTGCAAACCGCGCTGGAGACATTTCAATTGCTCACACAAACCTTCCCGGAGCTGCGCGTCGGGCTGGTGCATGGCAAGCTGGACAATGCCGAAAAGGCGCGCGTGATGGCGGCGTTCAAGGCCGGCGAGCTGCAACTGCTGGTTGCCACCACGGTCATCGAAGTCGGCGTGGACGTGTCCAACGCCAGCCTGATGGTGATCGATCACGCCGAGCGCATGGGGCTGGCGCAGCTGCATCAATTGCGCGGCAGGGTGGGACGCGGCGCGGCGCAAAGCCTGTGCATCCTGCTGTACCAGCAACCGCTCTCCGAACTGGCGCGGGCGCGTCTGAAAATCATCTATGAGAGCACCGACGGTTTCGCCATTGCGCAGCATGATCTGAGATTGCGCGGCCCGGGTGAGCTGCTGGGTGCGCGGCAAAGCGGCGTTGCGATGCTGCGCTTCGCCGATATCAGCGCGGATGAGGATCTGTTGAATCGGGCGCGCCAGGTCGCAGACGAATTGCTGCGCGATTTTCCCGAAGCCGCGCGGGTGCATTTGCAGCGCTGGATGGCCAACAAGCATGATTATCTGCATGTTTGACGGTGCCGCGAGTGGCAGCTTCATACTGCTTCGCTTTCAGTTCAGGAATTGTATAATCCATCAAATCCAGTCCAGGCAAGTTATGAAACCGGCCAGCTGGCCTGCATCAATGTTGTTATCGATATGGACCACTTCAAAGCGCTCAACGACCAATATGGCCGCCATGCAGGCGACTTGGCCCTGAAGGCTTTTGCCAATATGCGCCAGCGGGAAATTCGCGAGTCCGACATCTCGGGGCGCATGGGCGGCGGAGAGTCCGGCCTGAAAAGCCCCGAGATCACGCTTCAACATGCCCAGATGGTGGCCGAGCGCATCCGTAAGGCTGGAACTGCTCTCGGGAGCACGTCGGACGACCAGACCATCGTGATCACGGTATCAATCGGGCCGGCGGAACCAAGTACAGAGGATGCAACGCTGGATTCAGTAATGCGTCGCGCTGACCTGGCGCCATATACCAGGCCAAAGCGAGAAGCCGCAATCAAGTAGTGACGGCAATGGAGCCGTGCGGATGACAATAACCTTTCAATAGTATTCCTGACAGATGAATGACATGTTCTGGCGCAGCGTCCCGCTGGGTAGTGAAGCCGAGCTTGCGCCTTGGCTGCGCGACCGCGGTTCCCTGACGCAGCGCATCCAGCAGCGCTGCACGCATTTCGCGGTGCGCAATCTGCGCAGCGGCCTGGCGCGCATCGCGCTGGACGAATCCGCGTTGCTTGACATAGCACCGCATCAGCTTGCATGGTCGCGAGAAGTATTGCTGTATGCCGACGGCCAGCCGGTGGTATTCGCCCACAGCGCGCTGGCGGCTGAGCATCTGCGGGGCATATGGTCGGAAGTACGCACGCTGGGCAACAGGCCGCTTGGCGCGTTGCTGTTCGCGCATCCGCTGGTGGAGCGCAAGCCGCTGCATTACCAGTCACTGCGCGACACACATCCCCTGTATCGGCGTGCCGCCGGTGTGCTGACGGATCCGCCGCACAGGCTGTGGGCGCGTCGTTCGTTGTTCTATCTGCACGATGCGCCGCTGCTGGTCACGGAAGTTTTCTTGCCGGAGATTTTGCGGCTGGCCGGCCCTGCGTGAAACAAGCGGAAGAGAATCAGAGAAGGGTGCACACAGTGCAAACGCCCACGGGGAACGCCGCAAGTTATCCGTTTTGCACCGTGCAACTGTTCGTGAATTACCCAACGGCACATTTGAAGCGGCCAATCATGACAGCAGCACTTGTCCGGTAACCGCATCGATCAATATTCCCGATGAAGCATCACCGCGCTTGATTTCGACCAGATAGGCGGAGTTGTCCGGTTTGATAACAAGCAGTTTGCCGGATGAAACGCCCGCCGCTGCAACATCGGCCTGGGAACTTACCAGCGTAATCTTGTTCCTGGAAAGATTCTCGGTTTCGATCTCACGTTGTCCATCGATAAAGCCTATTGCCGCAGTCAAGGCGATAACGCCTGCAGCGCCAGGCAGTATTCTCATTTTTTTCATGTTTGCCCCTAAATTGATCATGTTTGTAACGGCGATACACGCAAGCAAAAAGAGCCGGCGAAAGTTGAGATAACCGTTACCGCGAAACGGATGGGACCCGTATGCAGGCGCGTAATACGGCTGCACAAATCTTCCATGTAGACCGGCTCGGAATCCATGTTTCTGCAAATCCGATTGTATTTCCGTATAAAAGTTCACTTGGTCAAATTTCTTGAAACATTTTTTAAATGCGCATCATTCAGGTACAAATTTTCGATATACCGCAGATTGTTGTGATGCCGGCATCAAATCAAACTACAATTCGCGCTATCCGCCAGACAGGAGCCAGTTTTCATGATCGCACCCATTCCATTACGAGATATTCCGCAGACCAATATTTTCCGCAAGGGCGATGTCTTTGTGTTGTTCGGCGAGTTGTTTGGCCGCGGTTACGCCAACGGCCTGATCAACGAAGCACGCAAGGCGGGCATGACGATCATCGGCATCACCGTTGGCCGGCGCGACGAGAACAATGTCTTGCGTCCGTTGACCGATGAAGAACTGGCCGTCGCCGAGACCAATCTGGGCGGGCGTATCATCAACGTCCCGCTGATGGCCGGTTTTGATCTGGATGCCCCGGCGGGCGAACCCACCCCGACAGATATGCTGGCCGGCATGACGCTCAAAAGCTGGCAGGATGACAAACTCGACTGGAAGCACATCGAGAAATGCCGCGAACTCGGCGTAAAGCGTTTCAAGGACTCCGTCGCAAGGGTGATGGCCGAGATCGATGGCATGATCCCGGACGGCAGCAACGTGTTTTTCGCGCATACCATGGCAGGCGGCATACCCAAGGTGAAGGTATTCCTCGCGATCGCGAACCGGATCTACAAGGGACGCGGCGAGCGCTTCCTGTCCTCGCGCGCGCTGCTGGACAGCGACCTCGGCGAACTGATCCTGATGAATTTCGACGAGGTCACCGCGAACACTTTCCAGCATCTCATCGACGGCAGCGCGGCGATCCGCGCGCGCATCGAAAAGACCGGCGGCCAGGTGCGCTATACCGCCTACGGCTACCACGGCACCGAGATACTGATCGACGGGCATTACGAATGGCAGACCTATACCAATTACACTCAAGGCAAAGCCAAGATGCGCCTGGAACGGATTGCCGAAACTGCCTGGGCGCAAGGCATCAAGGCCACGGTCTACAATTGCCCAGAGATACGCACCAACTCCTCCGACATCTTCGTCGGCGTGGAACTTTCACTGTTCCCGTTGTTAAGGGCATTGAAGAAGGAAAATGGCGGGGCCTGGGCGGACGCGCAGTGGCAAGCCTGCCGCGCGTTGTTTCAGGACGCGCATGCGCTGGATGCACTGCTGAAAAAAATAAGCGACTACAATGCCAGCGACGTGATGAAGAAGTTCCGCAATTTCGAAGCGTGGCCGATGGACAATTCCGCGGAACTGGCAGACCTGATGATAGGCACCTCGGAAGAGATCACCCAGATGCACAAGGACCGCAAAGCGCTGGTCACCGACATCCTCAGCGCGCTGGTGCTGGAAGGCACCGGGCCGCTGATGTTCCGCGAGACCTCCAATCCGGCAGGGCCTGTACTCTGGCTGAACCATGACATCATCGCCAAGCAACTCAACCTGATGCACAATAAATAGATATCAGGCTATACCGGGTTGTTTCATCAGAACCGGTCCGGTTTTACCGCTTTAATTGGGACAAATACAATGCTTCCACTTTGGCACGTGCCCACGGCGTTTTGCGCAGGAACCTCAGGCTGGACTTGATGCTGGGGTCGTGCGTAAAGCAGCGTATCGGCACGGCGGCACCCATCGCCGCCCAGCCGATGCGATCGGAAAGCTGCGTGACCATCAGTTCGAGCGTGATGCCCTCCAGGGCGGGACGATTTGCCGGCTTTTTATTCGAGTCCATGCAAGGCATTTTACAGGGGATCGTTCTTTTGGGTGCTGCACCGTGCCGGACGACCCGCTGGCAGTCGCGGTTGAAGCTTCATGGTTGGCGCGGCGTTGAGAATCAACAGCGGTTTTGCAGGGAGACCACGCATGAATGCATCAGTTAAATTGCGGGTGGGGCTTGCGCTGGGAAGCGGCGCGGCGCGCGGCTGGGCGCACCTGGGCGTGATCCGCGTCCTGGAACAAGCCGGCATCCGGCCGGATCTGGTATGCGGCACGTCGATAGGTGCGCTGGTAGGAGCGGCTTACGCAGCGGAAGAACTGGATGGCTTGGAGAACTGGTTGCGCGGTTTGAGCTTTGCAAACGTGCTGTCGTTCATGGATGTGCGCATGAATGGTGGGATGATCAAGGGCGAACGGTTGATGGAGTTCTTTCGCCGCAGATTCATCGATCGTCCGATTGAAAAACTGGCTATTCCTTTTGCCGCAGTAGCCACTTCACTGGATACCGGCACGGAAGTCTGGTTGCGCGAGGGATCTACCATAGACGCGGTGCGTGCGTCCATTGCGTTGCCTGCTTTGTTTACCCCGGTGGTACACGATGGCCGGATCCTGGTTGACGGCGGCCTGGTCAATCCGGTGCCGGTATCGCTGGCGCGCGCGATGGGTGCCGATATCGTGATTGCAGTAGACCTGAACTCAAACCGGCTGGGTCGTCATCGTTCCGAAAAATCTGACAAGGAAACACCGCCCGGCGAGATCAGCGAATGGATGCGCAAGCTGCAGGAGCACTTGGGCGCACTCGTCCCCGAGCACGCAGAAGAGGAGCACAAGCTTCCCTCCATACTCGATGTGATCACCAGAAGCATCAATATCATGCAGGCGCGCATCAGCCGCAGCCGCATGTCCGGAGATCCGCCGGATGTGATCGTCTCGCCGCGTCTGGCCGGACTCGGGCTGCTGGATTTTCACCGCTCCAAAGAAGCGATCGAAGAAGGCAAGCGCGCAATGCAAGCGGCACTGCCGGATATTGAGGCGATCCTGAAATAGCCGCCTGGCACGGCAATAAATCTTTCAAGCAAACAGACATACCGCTTGAGGTTGTCCGTTCGCCGGCCGATTCAAGAACATGACACCATGACTATCGCTTCACAACAGGCGTTACTTGTTCGTCATCATTCCATACAGTTTGGAAATCAGCATCTGAACTTCAATGGAAGTTTTTGAATACTCATCTCCGGTGAGAAGTTTTTGCGCGGAATCCCTGTCATTTTTCTGAACAAGTTCAACAACTCTTGATGCCGTGACGTGGAATTGGGCATGCTTGGCTTTGAGCTGATGGAAGATTGACAAATCCGCCATTAATGCCGAGCCGGCACTGTAAATCCACTTGCCCAAAGCACATTGATCATCGCGGCAGATGGCTGTGTAATCCAGTTTTTCAGTGGACGTGCCTTCCACATAGGCAGTTAACCGTTCTTTCCACTTGCGATGTGCTTCGATTGCTGCAACGAAATCCAGACCATCAATTACGGCATCTTCCTTGATGATGCCCGATTGCGGTTTTGTTGCAAGTGCAGCCTGTGCCAACTTTTCATCGCCCTTGGCCAAGGCGCTAAACCAATCAAGCAGTCCCATCGTTTCCCCCTAAAAATATAGCAATAGAATTAGTAACGCGATGCCCGATGCTTTTGATTTTGCCGAAGCATACGGCATCGATTTGCCATGCCTTAAATATTAATTATTTAAACCCTGCAGCCTTCCCAAACTGCCGATGCCCGGTATCCAGTATCATGTTATTTATGATGATATCCCGATTTTTTCCGGCGTGATAGTCTATTTTAAGCTAATTCATTTTTGATTAAAGCCATGACTCTTGCTAAACGACTTTCCCTGTACCTGCAGCTCACCCGGTTGAACCGCCCGATCGGCATCCTGCTGCTGTTATGGCCGACACTGTGGGGTGTGTGGATCGGCGGCGCCGGGCATCCGACATGGCACATTGTGGCGATCTTTGTGCTGGGCACGGTGCTGATGCGCTCCGCCGGATGCGCGATCAACGATTATGCGGACCGCGATTTTGACAGGCACGTGAAGCGTACCAGTGAACGTCCCGTCACCAGCGGGCGCATATCGCCGCGCGAAGCGGTCTGGGTGGGGGTATGCCTCTCACTGCTTGCTTTTCTGTTGATCCTGCCGCTGAATAGCCTGACGCTGTTGTTGTCATTTCCGGCGGTGTTTCTCGCCGCCAGTTACCCGTTCACCAAGCGCTTTCTCGCGATCCCGCAAGCGTATCTCGGCATCGCGTTCGGCTTCGGCATCCCGATGGCATTTGCCGCGCAGCTCGGCAGCGTGCCGCCGGTGGCCTGGCTGATGCTGGTCGCCAATGTGTTCTGGGCGATTGCTTACGACACGGAATATGCGATGGTGGACCGGGACGATGACATCCATCTCGGCATTCACTCTGCGGCATTGTTGTTCGGCAAGTACGATGTGGCCGCGGTGATGGGATGTTATGCCATCACGCTTGCGCTGCTTGCATGGGCGGGACAGATGACCGGTTTGGGCTGGCCCTATTACGCGGGGTTGGTGGTTGCGGCGGGCTTTGCAATTTATCATTACACGCTGATACGCGGGCGGCAGCGCGAGCCTTGCTTCAAGGCGTTCTTGCATAACAACTGGTTTGGTGCAGCAGTGTTTTCCGGCATCGTGATTGATAATCTGTCGCGCATGCGCTCTTGATGCGCGCGAAACAATTTGTTGCAAATTTTGACGAACTTCTGAGGCATGCCGGCAACAAACTATCGCCTGCAATAAACGACCCAGCTGAGGTATTTGAGATTGCGCTGTAAGCGGCGGCAGTCGTTGAATTTGCTGATTTGAAGGATTTAAGGAGCCTGAACATGAAATCGAAAATCTTGCCGAAGTTTGCGAAGTATGGTGCGTTTGTGCTGACCGCCGCTGCAGTAATGACGGGAAGCTATATTTATGGTGGAATTTCTCCTGTCGGTGAGGCCCGCGCTACCACGAATATCCCCGCAACCACCGCGACGAGCCACGCGTCGCATACACCATCCGTTGTGCTGCCTGATTTTGAAACAATCGCCGCGCAGGAAGGTCCGGCTGTGGTCAATATCAGTGTCTCGGGAACCGAAAAAACCGGGTTTTCGGGGTTCCAGGGGTTGCCGCAAATGGATCCGAATGATCCCTTTTATGAATTCTTCCACCACTTTCAGGTTCCTGCACCACAAAACAGCGTACCTACCCATGGTCTCGGTTCCGGCTTCATCGTCAGCCCGGATGGCGTGATTCTCACCAATGCGCATGTGGTGGCGAATGCGGATGAAGTGGTCGTCAAACTCACCGACAAACGGGAGTTCAAGGCAAAAGTCATCGGCATCGACAAACCTTCCGACGTTGCGGTGCTGAAGATCGACGCCAAGGACTTGCCGACTGTCAAGATCGGCGATCCACAAAACGTCCGCGTGGGCCAATGGGTGGTCGCGATCGGCTCGCCGTTCGGATTCGAAAACAGCGTCACGGCGGGAATCGTGTCGGCCAAATCGCGCTCGCTGCCCGATGAGAATTACACACCTTTCCTGCAGACCGATGTTCCCATCAACCCGGGCAACTCGGGCGGGCCGCTGTTCGACCTGAACGGGGAAGTGATCGGCATCAATTCGCAGATATACACCCAAAGCGGCGGATATCAGGGCCTTTCATTTTCCATCCCGATCGATGTGGCGATGAAAGTGGAGAAGCAGCTGATCGATCATGGCAAAGTGAGCAGGGGCCGGCTCGGCGTCATGATTCAGGGAGTCGAATCAGGATTTGGCCAGATCTTTTGGCCTGGACAAGGCCACCGGTGCGCTGGTGAGTTCGGTGGAAAAAGGAAGCCCTGCCGAAAAGGCCGGTATTGTAGCGGGCGACGTGATCCTCAAGTTCAACGGCAAGGAGGTTGCCAGTTCCAATGATCTTCCTTCCATGGTCGCTGATGTCTCTCCCGGTGCGACCGCCAAGGTGGGCGTATGGCGTGACGGCAAGGTCCGGCAACTGTCGGTGAATGTGGGCGAAATGAAAATTGCCAGCGCCGAAGAAACACCCAGCGGCAGTGCAAAGGGCGGGCTGGGGCTGGAAGTGCGTCCGCTTTCGCCGGACGAGCGCAAACAAGCAGAGGTTAGCGAAGGTTTGCTGGTGGAGAATGTCGAAGAGGGGCCCGCCGCGGAGGCAGGTATCCAGTCCGGCGACGTGATCCTGTCCGTGAATGGAGAAAAGGTGGGTAGCGCCAGCAAGCTCCGTTCCCTCGTGGCGAAGCACAAAAAGGATGTGGCGCTGCTGGTGCAGAGGGGGAACAGCAAGATGTTTGTCCCGATCCAGCTTGGCTAGATAATTTCCTTGATGCAGCCGGGGTGCAGAAACAAACAGTCGTGCCCCGGCTTCACAGTCAGGTTGCGGGTTCTCCCAGTTGTTTGGTCATCGCGCTGCGTTCTGCGGCATATTCACCGGTGAGCGCAAACCCCTGTAACCGGTTCTGCGCATCGAAAAATCCGAGCTTGGTTCCCCGCTTGATTTCCCGATCATTGGTCAGATTCCGCCATGCGCCGATCGCATCGCGCGCAACCGGCAATACCACGATGGGATGGGCCGGCGTTTTGACCACCACCGGCATGGCGGGAAAATCCACGCGCGCATCCTTGCCGGTCAGCACCTGCGCCAAAGCGCGCGACGCGTGCATGATGGGCAGCACATAAGGCAGTACCCGCCCTTCGATTTCGGCGCAATCGCCCAGCGCATAAATATTCGTGTCGCTGCTGCGCAACTGCGCATTTACCAGGATGCCGCGATTCACCGCCAGTCCTGAACTGCGCGCCAGTTCGACGCGCGGGCGCAAACCGACAGCGGACAACACCGCGTCGGCGTGCAAAGTCGTGTCATCGGTCAGGGTCAGCTTATATCCTGACGGCTGGCGGTCCACTGCCTGCACTGCGATGCCGAAACGGCCTGCCGCGCCCAGCGCAGCCAGGGGTTCGAGCAGTTGTTTGCCTGCATGTTCAGGCATCAGGCCAGAAAGCGGATGGGTGGTCGGATCTATTATCGTCACGGCATATCCGGCACTGGCCAGATCATTCGCGAATTCGCAGCCGATCAGGCCGCCGCCGATGACCGCGATATGTTTAGCCGCCGGAGTCGCCGATTCGATCGCACCGCGAAATTTCGCGTAGTCGGCAAGATCGTTCACCGACATCACCGCATCGGCCGCGTTGCCCTGCAACGGCAGGCGTATCGGATCCGCACCCAGCGCCATAACCATGCGGTCATATTCGATCGTACCCGAGGATGTATGCAACTGCTTTTGCGCGCGGTCGATGCCCAGCACTTCGGTGTGCTGCAGCAGCGTGAAGTCCAGTTGCCGGGCCATCTCCGCCGCTGCTGCAATGACCAGCGCCCCGGCGCTTTTGCCTTGTGCCAGCGCATTCGAAAGCATGGGCTTCGAATAATAATCGCCGCTGTCACGCGTGATCAAGGTGATCTCCACATGGCGGTCCAGCTTGCGCAATTCGCGCACCAGCGAGTACGCCGCCAGGCCGCTGCCCAGCACCACGATAGAATTCATTTGTCCACCTCTGGTCTTCCCGTCAGCCGTTATGAAAATAGCCTGCGGCTCAGAGTTCCACCATTTCAAAATCGGCCTTGGCTACGCCGCAATCCGGGCACGCCCAGCTTTCGGGTATATCCGCCCACGCCGTGCCGGGCTTGATTCCTTCGGCAGGCAGGCCGGCTGCTTCATCGTAAACGAAACCACACACCACACATTGCCAGACTTTCATATTGTTCTCCTTGGATAGCTTGAAAAATTAAACTGATGCGTTCGCCAATGCGGCACGATATTGATTGGCATGGCGTTCTTCGACTTTGGCCAATGCAGCAAAGCGCTTCGCCGCCTTTTGCAATATTGCCCGAAATTGTTCCGCATGTACTTTGGATTCTGCGATCTGCTCGTTGATTTCCGCTACGGCAGCTGCATCGCCTTCCTGTTGCGCAGTCTTGAGGAAGCCCGGATACATTTCGGAGTATTCGTAGGTTTCGCCTTCTATCGCCATTTCCAGGCAATGCGCCGGAGTCATGGTTTCCTTCGGGTACAGCAGGTCGAGATGCCCGAACGCATGCTGCACTTCCTGATTCGCGGTCTCCTCGAAGATGCGCGCGGTTTCCTCGTCGCCGGCTGCGCGCGCGATTTTTGCGAAGTAGCGATACTTGATGTGCGCCATTGATTCGCCGGCAAACGCCGATTCGAGGTTGGCGACGGTTTTGATTTCGGGACGTTGCATAATGTTCTCCTTGGTGATTGATCAGGTGGTTGATGCCCATGGATGCAATTTAAGGCTTATGCAGCGATAACTCTAATTGATTGTTCAACTAGGTTTAATTTGCCTAACAAATCATTTTGCGCAAATCGCAGAACTGCTGGAAGCGGCCTGTCCAAAAGAAAAGAAGCCGCGAAGAGCTTTCGCGGCTATTCTGGACAACCGGTTGGTGAGACGACGCCGGATAATCCGGTGCGCTGAACCCGTCAGTCCTGCAAATCACGCAGCAGTGAAGCGCGTGTCTCTGCAGGTACAGGATCGAGCAGGGCCTGATAGGCCCGGTGATCGACACCCATGCTCAACGCCGCGCCCTGCTGCAGCGCGGCGATCATTGGCGGCGTCAGTTCGAAGCGCATGAAATGGACCGCCGAGGTCTTTTCGTCCGTAGTACGGTCCAGATCCTCGTCGGCGATCGCGTACACGCGTTCGTATCCGGCGGCCTGCACCCACACGCGGTCTTCGATGCCGGTGAGTTCGGCGAGCTTGCGCTGGCGTTCTTCAACATCCGGATATTCGATCATCATCGTCGCCTTCCAGTTGCTGCCGTCCGGGATCAGCGGGTTGTAGACGTCGAGTTCTTCCTGGATCAGTTCCGGTTCGAACATGCGTTCCAGGCGCAGCATCTCCTGGACCTGGTATTGCATCGTCAGCTCGTCTTCGAAGATGAGCGTGACATGGTCGCCAAGATGGACCAAGCGGTTCTTCTTGTGCGCCATCACCTCAGCGCGGAACGCATTGCGTGCCTTGGCATAGGCCTCCAGCGTCATCAGCTTGTCATGCGTGAGTTTTGCCATTGCTTTAGTGCTGGCCGGTGATCGGCCCCTCCTTGAACAGGTTGTCTTTCAGTTCATGATCGAAAGCAGGGTCATGGCGGCGTATCCACTCCAGCAACATCGCGGCGTGTTCCTTTTCCTCGTCGCGGTTGACGC
>CAVWTZ010000128.1:0-5169 GCA_963757485.1 uncultured beta proteobacterium | reverse complement strand
ATACGGTAGACCCGGTAAAGGCATAGTGAGCGAGACGATGACTCAACGGCAAGCCCTTGATGGCGGACAACTCCAGAATAATCGCAGCAATACTGACTATCGCAGCAATCGACATGATCGCCAAAATGACAACTGCGCTTTTGTCCTCTTGCTCCGCAATATGACGTACCTTGGCATGGCTTGCGCGCATCATTAGCCATCCCATCAAGCACAGGTATAGCCATACAGTGGCATTCCAGCCAATCAATGCCCGCGTGACAGGATTCCATTGCCAGGGAAGAACAAGTCCGACACCAATGCCCACGGCTATGGCACTTGTCAGGCGTGGGCGAGTACGGACAAACTGATGAAAAGTATGCATTGATGAGAAGGTTTATTCGATTAACACCACTGCTCTCATAATAATACAGACGGGGCGCGAATATCTCCTTTTGGCGCATACCGGAGTCGACAACTCGCAATTCATCTCCACAAAACGGCCATTCACGATTGATTTGCGGTTAACCCTGGCAGGTGAAACCGGGACACGGTCTGTTGGATTGCATCACCAAGAGTACAAGTCGATTCTAGCTGTTGCGCTTTTCCAGTTCTTCCCAGCGCGCCATCGCCGCCGCCACTTCTGTCCCGATTTCCTCGTTGCGTATCTGCAGTTGCTTGGCGCGCTTGGCATCGTTGCGGAAGATCGTGCCATCGGCAAGATGCGCGGCGATGTCGACCTGCTCGCGCTCCAGAACCTCGATACGCTTCGGGCAGTTCTTCCAGTTCGCGCGCCTCCTTGAAACTCAGCTTGCTCGCGGGCCTGGCTTTTTCGGGCGGCGCTGCTGCCGCGCGAGGCGGCGTTGATACAGCGGGTCTGGCCGATGCCACCGTTGCCCTGGTATCTTCACCCGCACCCAGTCCTCGTAGCCGCCGACATATTCGATCAGCTTGCCGTCGCCCTCGAACGCAATCACCTGGGTGACCACGTTGTCGAGAAAGGCACGGTCATGACTGACGAGGAACAGGGTGCCATCATAGTTTGCCAGCAGTTCCTCGAGCAATTCCAGCGTCTCGATGTCGAGGTCGTTGGTCGGCTCGTCGAGCACCAGCACGTTGGCGGGCTGGGTGAACAAGCGCGCCAGCAGCAGCCGGTTGCGCTCGCCGCCTGAACAGCTCTTGACCGGTGAACGGGCGCGTTCGGGCGGGAACAGGAAATCGCCGAGATAGCTGATGACATGTTTCTTCTGCCCGGCGATCTCGACGAAATCCGAACCTTGGCTGATCGTGTCCGCAAGCGTCGCTTCGTCGTCGAGTTGTGCGCGCAACTGGTCGAAATAGGCGACCGAAATCTTGGTGCCGAGCTTCACCTGTCCGTGGTCGGGCTGCAGCTCGCCGAGAATGATCTTGAGCAGCGTGCTCTTGCCGCAGCCGTTCGGCCCGAGCAGCCCGACCTTGTCGCCGCGCTGGATACGGCAGGAAAAATCGTCGATGATCTTGCGGCCACCATACGCTTTGCCGACGTGCTCCAGCTCTGCAACCAGCTTGCCGGAACGTTCCCCGGTATCCACGCTCATCTCGACCTTGCCGACTTTCTCGCGGCGCGCGGCCCGCTCGCGGCGCAACTGCTCCAGACGCAGCACACGGCCTTCGTTGCGGGTGCGGCGGGCCTTGACGCCCTGGCGTATCCACACCTCTTCCTGGGCCAGCACCTTGTCGAACTTGGCATTGACCACCGCCTCGTCGCTGAGCATGCGTTCCTTGATCGCCTGGTACGCGGAAAAATTGCCGGGGAAACTGCGAAGTTTGCCGCGATCCAGTTCGACGATGCGCGTCGCGACATTGTCCAGGAAACGCCGGTCATGGGTGACAAACAGCACTGCGCCGTGGAAATTGTTCAGCAGTCCTTCCAGCCATTCGATCGAGGCGAAGTCCAGGTGGTTGGTCGGCTCATCGAGTATCAGCACGTCCGGCTCGGCCACCAGCGCCTGGGCCAGCGCGACGCGCTTGCGCTGCCCGCCGGACATGTCGCCTATGCGCTTGTCCGGGTCGAGATCCAGCTTGGTGATCGCGGTCTCGATGCGCGCTTCAACCTGCCAGCCATCCTCTGCTTCGAGCTGGGTCTGCAAATGCTGCATCTCTTCCAGCAGCTTGTCGTAGTCCGCATCCGGCTCGGAAAGTTGATGGGATACCTGGTGATAATCGTGCAGCAGCTTTTGCAGCTTGCCCAAGCCTTTCGCGACCGCATCGAACACCGTGTCATCGGCATCCAGCATCGGTTCCTGGCTAACATGGCAGATGCGCGCGGTCGGCGCGCGCCACACTATGCCATCGTCCAATGTGCCCTGCCCCGCCAGCACGCGCATCATGCTCGACTTGCCGCCGCCGTTGCGCCCGATCAGGCCGACGCGCTCGCCCTCGTCGAGCTGAAAATCGGCATGGTCCAGCAACGCGACATGACCAAAGGCGAGACTTGCCTTGTCCAGGGTAATAAACGGCATAGATTATTTATTGAAACGATTATGTTGATAAAAAAGTTGTAGGAGCGGGCCATGCCCGCGAAAAGTCGTTCGCGGGCATGGCCCGCTCCTACGGGTGCCCGGAAAGCTATTGTCCTTGATAAAGTACTGTTATGCTCCCGCTGTAAACTTTTTAAGGTCATCAATGATCTGTTTCGAATGGCGCGAAGTCTCCACGCTCAGATACTCTTTTTTGACTTTGCCTTGCGGATCGATCAGAAAAGTGTAGCGCCGCGCGAACTTGATCAGGTAAAGATTCATCAGCGCCCCGTATCGCTGCGCCGTCTCGGTGCTCTTGTCCGCCAGCAACGGGAACGGCAAATGATACTTTTTGGCGAATTCGGCATGGCTGCCAGTGTCGTCCACGCTCACGCCCACCACTTGCGCGCCGAGTTCGGTGATCTGGTTCAGGTCGTCGCGAAATGCGCACGCCTCCTGTGTGCAACCCGGCGTGTCATCCTTGGGATAAAAATACAGCACCAGCCACTTGCCGCGATATTCGCCCAGCGTATGCAGTTTTCCATTCTGGTCGGGCAGATTGAAATCCGGCGCGGGCTTGCCCACTTCCGGCAAATCCCCGGCACGCGCAGCGCGCGCCACCAGCAGCGCCGCGAACACGATCAATGCTGCAACGATTCCAACCCATTTCATTTCATCTTCCTCCGATCGATATGCCTCTGAAACTCCAGAAGCGAAGCAACAGTACGCTGAGCAGCGACAGCGCCGCTGCAAACAAAAACGCGTCACTGGCATTCCAGTAATGCCACACCGCGCCGAACAGCACCCCGGCAGGGATCGCGCTGATGCCCACGGCGAGATGATACCAGCCAAACGCCGTGCCGCGTTCGCTCTCTTCGGCATACAGGCTGATCAATGCGCGCTCCGAACCCTCGCCCACGCCGATCAGCAGGCCATAGATCACGGTGGCAAACCACAATGAGCTGCTGTGCCCTGCCATGCCGAGCAGCACAAAACTCAGCGCGTAACCCGACCAGCTGATGATGGTGATGCGTTGCTTGCCGAACATATCCGCCAGGCGGCCGCCCGGCAACGATGCCGCGGATTTGCAGATATTGAGCACCGCCCAAAGAAACAATACATGCACCAGGCTCATGCCCAGTTCGTTGCCGCGAAGCAATATGAATGTCTCCGACGCGCGCGCAAACGTGAACAGCACCAAAACCAGGAGATAACGGCGCATGGTCGGCGAGAGCAGCGCCCATGAAAGCCGGACGGCCGCCCTGTCCGGTTCAGCTTTCGGATTCGCAGGTTCGGCCCTAACCGCCGGCTCGCGCACGCCGAGCACCAGCACCAGCAGCACCATCGCGCCCGGCACCGCCGACCACAGGATCACTTCGTCCACCGGCCAGTGCATCCAGCTCAACGCGGCAATGGCGAGCAGCGTGCCGCCCAGCGCACCGGCATTGTCCATCGCGCGATGGTAGCCGTAGGCAAGTCCATGTATCGCCGGATGTGCGCTGTCCGCCAGCAGCGCATCGCGCGGCGCATCGCGCAGGCCCTTGCCGGCGCGATCCAGGCTGCGCAGCAGAAGCAGAGCACCCCAGCTGGATACCAAGCCCAGCAATGGACGCGCCAGATTGGACAGGCCATAGCCGAACACCATCAATCTTTTCCGCCTGCCGTGCTTTTCGTCGGAATAACGTCCCGCCCACAGCTTGAGCAGGCTCGCTGCCGCATCCGCCGCCCCTTCCACCAGCCCCAGGATCACCGGCCCTGCGCCGAGCACGGTGGCAATCAGTATAGGAATGAATGGCGTCACCATCTCCGAAGCCAGGTCGTTGAAAAAGCTGACGAGGCCGAGCGCGATCACGGTCGCGGGTAATCTGTGTCGTGTCATTTCAAATGTGCCATGTCGGTAGCGCCATGATTGAGCTAAAATGCGCGCCGCTGTCCTCGTAGTTAAATGGATATAACCGGCCCCTCCTAAGGGTCAATTACAGGTTCGATTCCTGTCGGGGACACCACATATTCGTACAATCCCATCCAGCCGTTATCAGGTTTTGAAATGTTACGGGGCTTTGCATATGCAAATTGGCCTGCCCTTCGCGGGACCTGTAACGGCAAATAGTGAGATTGAACAGTTAATTCGACATGCCCTCAGGGACGTTCACACAGAAGCCAGAGGATAAACATTCTCGACAGGTGCGGCAATGAACACTGATGAAAAAATTAGACGGCTGGCTACAGCGATTCGGTGGATTTGTTATGGTTTGGGTATCGTAAGCCTCATCGCAGGCATCCTTGTCAGCGCGGGAAACCAGTATGTAATTTTTGTCGGTTTTGTAATCGGGGTGCTTGTTTCGTCAGTTGGTCGTGTGATCAGCGGAATTCTTCTAAGCTCAGTCAGCAGCAATTGAAGATAGCCAGTCAAAAAATATTCCATTAACCATATTGGTACATCGATAAAAATCATATGATTGAATTGACTCCCCCTAAAAATGAGGAAGGTCATATACATCATACTCGCCGGGCATTTGGGGGCAAACCCCACCCGCCTCATCCCTGAAGAATGTCTCCAGCCTGCTTCAATTTTTGGTGAAACTGTTGGTAAATGCCAAATGAGAAAGCAGCTCATCTTGTTTTGGCATCAAGCGAATAAAGCATCTTGCTGTCGCTCCGCCCAAGAGATGCCATAAGGTCCGTTCTTCGGTGC
>CAVWTZ010000127.1:0-11910 GCA_963757485.1 uncultured beta proteobacterium | reverse complement strand
GCGCTCACGCCGTGCTTGCGCAAGGCTTCACAGACCAGCGGGCCGATGGTCAGGTTGGGAACATAATGGTTGTCCATCACGTCGAAGTGAACGATGTCCGCGCCGGCGGCAAGAACATTGTCGACTTCTTCGCCCAGTCTGGCGAAATTGGCGGAAAGAATGCTCGGGGCGATTTGGTACATGGGATGTCCTTAAGCGTAAGTTAAAATTCCAGACGCGCATTCTATCCGATACTTCAGCGGCCGAATACTTGAGTATGATGGCAGATGCTGCGGCCATTGTGGCGGAGACACTGGCACAAGGAAACGGCTGTGATCATCACACGCGACGACGGGAATAGCTGAGCAAACATCTTGCTATGTACGCCATCGCACTGACATGGTCCGATCCGGAGATTAAATTAACGGCCATTGGGGTGACCCTGGTTGCAAACAAGGAGAAGCGAAATGACAGACACTAATCACCTGATGCAGCAAAATATTATGGAATATGAATCACGTATAAAGCATTTTGACGAACTCATCGCGCGTGCCGAAAAGGGAGTCGGCAAAGGTCCCGAACACGCTGAGATCAGAGATAGTTTGGCGAGTCTGAAGCAGGAGCGCGACAAATTTTCCGTCTGGCTGGACGAACTCAGGATGAAATCACTGGATAACTGGCGTGTGGATGAGATCGAGAAAGCGGGGCCCATGGGTATATGGGATGCCGTTGGCCAGCAACTCGAGAAACTGGTCGAGCGTATTGAACGCTGAATATTGATTCATTCGGGGACGACTACATGCTGGTGACATTCACAACCAAAGCGTATGCCGACATCACCATGTTTGGCGATGTCGCGCTTGCGCTGCTGAAAAAGATGGGGCACAGCGGGACGGTGCCCGGCGCGATTCGGGCGGCAGACGTTCCTGCGGCGCTGAACAGGCTGACAGCCGCTATTGATGCCGAGAAATTCCCGTCACCCGTTGCGGACCAGGATGCGGATGAGCCGGCAGTGAGCATGGCTCACCGGGCGCTGCCTTTGATATGTTTGCTGACTGCCGCAGCAAAGGATGGTTGTGACGTCATGTGGAAATAAATCGCGGATGGTATTGCAGCACAACATGCAGGTTAAATAGATACTAATAGTGAACTCCCTGGGCAGCACGATACAGCGCTGGAATATGCGTAGAATACTGAGACGCAATCCGATACCGCACCCTATCTGGCACAGCGTGACGCGAAAGATTTCGGTGTTGCGGGGGCTGGATGCGGTGCAAATGGCGCATCTGCGCGAACTGGCAACCTGGTTCCTGCACAGCAAGGCCATCAACGGGGTGCAGGGACTCGATGTGACACTGGCCATGCGCGTGGCGGTGGCGGCCCAGGCCTGTTTGCTGATCCTGAATCTGGATATCGATTGCTTTGACAACTGGGTCGAAGTCATCCTCTATCCCGGCGCATTCCGCGTCAATCATGAACAGCGGGATGAGATCGGCCTGGTGCATGACGACCCAAGCGATTTGACGGGCGAGTCCTGGTTGCGCGGCCCGGTGATCCTGTCGTGGCATGACGTGGAGCGCGACACCTATCATCCGCAGGCCGGCCACAATGTGGTGGTGCACGAGTTCGCGCACAAGCTGGATGGACTCAACGGGGTAACCAACGGTATGCCGCCACTGCGCCGCGGCATGAACCGGAAGCGGTGGACCGAGGATTTCAGCTTGGCTTACGAGGCGCTGCGTTCGCAGGTGGCGGCAGGGAACTCAGCATGTATCAATCCGTATGCAGCGACCAACCCGGCGGAGTTCTTCGCGGTCGCGAGCGAGTATTTTTTTACCGCGCCGGAGGTTTTGAAAAATTGCTGCCCAAGTGTCCACAGGCAGTTGGAGCTGTTTTACCGGCAGGCTGCAGTGCGTTGAGTGATTATTACTGAGAGCAAGCCGTCGTATCTTTGCAGAGGACCGAACAGATGGAATTCAAGGACTACTACAAGATCATGGGGGTCGCGCGCGACGCGACCCAGGATGAGATCAAGCGTTCCTACCGCAAGCTGGCCCGCAAATACCATCCGGATGTCAGCAAGGAGGCCAATGCCGAGGCGCGGTTCAAGGAACTGGGCGAGGCCTACGAGGTGCTGAAGGACGCGGAGAAACGCGCGGCTTACGATCAGCTCGGCGCCAACTACAAGGGCGGGCAGGAGTTCCGCCCGCCGCCGGACTGGAACGCGGGCTTCGAGTTCAGCGGCGGCGGTTTCAGTGCGGGCGACGGGGGAGACTACAGCGATTTCTTCGCATCGCTGTTCGGCAATGAGTTCAGGCGCGGCGCAGCAGGACGCGCTTCCCATCATGCCAAAGGCGAGGACCACCACGCCAAGGTGCTTATTGATCTGGAAGACGCTTATCGGGGTGCAACCCGCACCATCACGCTGCGCATTCCTTCCGTGGACACGCAGGGCCACGTCATCACCAAAGAGCGTGTGCTCAACGTAACCATCCCCAAGGGCATCCGCGAAGGCCAGCACATCCGCCTTGGCGGACAGGGCAGTACCGGTTTGGGAGAAGGCCGCCCCGGAGACTTGTATCTCCAGGTCGAATTCCGGACGCACCCGCTCTATCGCGTTGACGGTCGCGATCTCTATCTCGATTTGCCGGTCACGCCTTGGGAAGCGGCACTGGGCGCAACAGTCAAAGTGCCGACCCTCGGCGGCATCGTGGAACTGAAAATTCCGGAGGGTTCGGGGTCAGGTCGGAAAATGCGGCTGAAGGGACGCGGCCTGCCGGGCGATCCGCCCGGCGATTGCTATGTGATATTGACGATCGCATTACCACCCGCCGATACCGAGGCCGCCAAAGCGTTGTACCGGAAAATGGAAAAGGAACTTAACTTCAATCCGCGCGCCAAATTGGGAGTGCCAACATAGGAGTATGGGAAATGAACACCGATAACAATTCGACACAATTTTCCATATGCATACTGGAAGAACAAACCGGCTTGACGCTGGCCGATCTATGCCGCGCCTGCGCCGTACATGACGAACAGATCATTGCGCTGGTGGATGTCGGGGTGCTGGAGCCCCAGGGCAGCGAACCGGGTCGCTGGCGTTTCGGCGGTGCCAGCCTGCACCGTGCCCGCAGGGTGTTGCGCCTGCAGCGGGAATTCGATATCGATCTGGCCGGGGCGGCTCTGGCGCTGGATTTGCTGAATGAGATCGAATCGCTGCGGACGCGCGTGCGGGCGCTGGGTGGCGAGTACTGAGCAATGAATCGCGCGGCATCATGACTGTTCGGCCGTCATGCCTGCCGCAGGTGCCGGTGCACTGATGGAATCCGCGCGATTTGCGTGCATGTCCGAACAACAACAAGGAGAAATAAATGCATCTGGGCATGATTGGATTAGGAAGAATGGGCGCCAGTTTGGTGCGGCGCTTGAGCAAAGATGGTCATCGCTGTGTCGTTTACGATGTGAATCCCGCCACGGTGAAAAAGCTTGCGGCCGGCGAAGTTCAGGGTGCCGCCTCGATAGCCGAATTGGTCGCAAAGCTGCCCAAGCCTCGCGCGGTCTGGGTGATGGTTCCCGCCGGCGTCGCCGGCAACACAGTCGAGGATCTGGCCGGGCACCTGGATGCCGGTGACATCATCATCGACGGCGGCAACAGCTATTACCGCGACGATATCCTCAGAGCCAAAGCACTCAAGACTCGTGATATACATTACGTCGATTGCGGCACCAGCGGCGGGGTGTTCGGCGAGGAGCGCGGTTTCTGTCTGATGATCGGCGGCGAGGACAAGATCGTCAGACACCTGAATCCGATTTTCAGGAGCATCGCGCCGGGTGTGGCGGCAGCGGAACGCACCCCGGGCAAGCAGGGTGATCCCGGCCCCGCGGAACACGGATATCTGCATTGCGGCCCGACCGGTGCGGGCCACTTCGTCAAGATGGTCCACAACGGGATCGAGTATGGCCTGATGGCGGCCTATGCCGAAGGGATGAACATTCTGCACAACGCCAATGCCGGCAAGCGCACGCATGACAACGATGCCGAGACCGCGCCGATGCGCGACCCGGAGTGTTACCAATATGACCTGGACCTGCCGCAGATCGCGGAAGTCTGGCGGCGCGGCAGCGTGGTGTCGTCATGGCTGCTTGACCTGACCGCGGCGGCGCTGGCCGAGGATGCCGATCTGAGCGGATTCTCGGGCCGTGTGTCGGATTCGGGAGAGGGGCGCTGGACTGCATTGGCCGCCATCGATGAAGGCGTGCCGGCCCCGGTGATCAGTGCGGCATTGTTCGGGCGCTTTGCGTCGCGCGGCGATGCCGGTTATGCCGACAGGCTGTTGTCGGCGATGCGCAAGCAGTTCGGCGGACATGACGAGAAAAAGAAATGAACGCCGCGACGGGCAAAGTGCATAGCCGCTCGAACATCGGCCGATGCGCTGGTCATCTTCGGTGTGACCGGCGACCTCGCGCACAAGATGATCTTTCCCGCGCTCTACGCGATGGCCAAAAGCGGCATCCTCAAGGTGCCGGTGGTCGGTGTTGCATCCTCGAAGTGGAGCTTGGTGCAACTGCGCAGGCATGCGAAAGACAGCATCAAACAAGCCGGCAGGATCGATGACAAGGGCGCACTCGACCATCTTCTTTCGCTGCTCAGCTATGTGCATGGCGATTACAACGACCCGGCCACGTTCACGGCGCTCAAGCAGGCTCTGGGCAGGGCCAAACGCCCGGCACATTATCTCGCCATTCCCCCGTCGCTGTTTGCCACGGTGATCAAAAGTCTCGGTGCTGCGGGCCTGGCCGATCATGCGCGCGTCATCGTTGAAAAGCCGTTCGGACGCGATCTCGCCTCGGCGCGGGCGCTCAACAAAATAGCATTGTCGGTGTTCGAGGAAGACTCGATCTTCCGCATCGACCATTATCTCGGCAAGGAGGCGATCATGAATATCCTCTATTTCCGCTTCGCCAATTCCTTCCTCGAACCGATCTGGAACCGCAACTGCGTGGCCAGCGTGCAGATCACGCTGGCCGAGGATTTCGGCGTGAAGGGTCGCGGCGCATTCTATGAAAGCGCCGGCTGCCTTCGCGATGTGATTCAGAATCACTTGTTCCAGATCGTCGCGCTGCTCGCGATGGAGCCGCCGGCCTTCCAGGGCTATGCCGCCGTGCACAGCGAGAAAGCCAAGGTATTCCAGGCCATGCGCCCGGTGCACCCGGACGACGTGGTGCGCGGCCAGTACACCGGCTACCGCAGGGAGCCGGGTGTGGCGAAGGACTCGGATGTCGAGACGTTTTGTGCGATGCGGCTGTTCATCGATTCGTGGCGCTGGGAGGGTGTGCCGTGGTATCTGCGTTCCGGCAAATGCCTTCCCGCCACCGCGGCAGAGGTTCTGGTGGAATTGAAGCCACCTCCGCAAAAGCTGTTCGACGATTCGGCGCCAGTGGACGGGCATGCCAACTATCTGCGCTTCCGGCTCTCTCCCAACACCGCTGTCGCCCTTGCCGCAAGGGTCAAGCGTGCAGGCAAGGAATACGTCGGCGACCAGCGCGAGCTCTACCTGCTCGATGAACAGTTGGCAGAGCAAACACCCTACGAGCGGCTGCTGAGCGATGCGATGGCAGGCAATGGTGCGCTGTTTACCCGCGAGGACGCGGTCGAGGCGGCATGGGTAGTGGTCGATCCGGTTCTTGACAGCCCGCGCCCTGTTTATCCCTACCGGCCGGGCAGCTGGGGGCCGAAACAGGCGGACGCGCTAATTGCCGCAAACGGAAGATGGTATAACCCCAAACTGGGGCCGGAACTGCGACCAAAACTGCGAAAAGAGAAAAAATGAAAGCCACACAACAACTGCACGACATCGGCCAGAGTCTCTGGCTCGACAACATCACGCGGGGACTGCTGACCAGCGGCACACTGGCGGGTTATATCCGCGAGCTGTCCGTGACGGGACTGACCTCCAATCCCACGATCTTCGATCATGCCATTCAAAAAGGTGGTTTCTACGATGATGCGATCCGCGAAAAGGCGCTGACGGGCAAGGCGGGCGAGGAGCTGTTCTTCGAGCTTGCGCTGGAAGACTTGACCAGGGCCGCCGATCTTTTCCGGCCGATCTTTGACGCCACCGGCGGGATAGATGGTTGGGTCTCGCTGGAGGTGTCGCCGCTGCTCGCCGACGATACCGCCGCCACGATCAAGGCCGCAATGCAACTGCATGCGCGGGCGCAACGCCCCAATCTGTTCATCAAGATTCCCGGCACCCGTGCAGGCATCCCGGCCGTCGAGGAGGCGATCTTTGCCGGTGTGCCGGTGAACGTCACGCTGCTGTTCTCCCGCGAGCACTGCGTCGCGGCAGCCGAAGCATACATGCGCGGCGTCGAGCGGCGCATTGCCGCGGGACTCGATCCCAAAGTCGGCTCGGTGGCATCGCTGTTCGTCAGCCGCTGGGATGTCGCAGTCAATGACAAGGTTCCGGATGATTTGCGCAATCGCCTCGGCGTCGCCATCGCGATGCGCACCTACAAAGCCTACCGCGATTTGCTGGCATCAAAGCGCTGGCAAAAATTGGCCGCATCAGGCGCATACCCGCAACGCCTGCTGTGGGCCAGCACCGGCACCAAGGATCCCGCAGCATCCGATACCCTTTACGTCGAAGCACTTGCGGCACCGGGCACCATCAACACCATGCCCGAGAAGACCTTGCTCGCTTTTGCCGACCATGGCAGGGCCAAGGGTATATTGCCTGATGATGGCGGCGATGCCGAAGCGCTGCTCGCAGAATTTGTGCATGCCGGTGTCGATCATGCAGCGTTCGCCATCGAGCTGCAGCGCGAGGGCACCCTGTCATTTGCAAAATCCTGGCAGGACCTTATGCACCGCATCGCGGCCAAGACAGCGGAATTGAAGAAGTAATATCAGGCAGCGTTTGGAGGGTGGCGATCTACCTGTTTGATGAAGCGGACCCTGACCGGGCATGGTGCCGCTCAACAAGGAAAAAGATGTCCATAAAACATTATATCGATGCCTTTTATGACTTCCTGGACAGTATCGGTTACATGCATCCGATGCGTCCGGCGAAGGCGCTGGCAAGCCATGCGGCGTTGTGCCGGGAAGCCGGACCGGCTCCCATAGCGGAGCCGGAAGCGCTGATGGAAGCCACGGGCGCATGAAAGCAGGCACATCCGGCAACCTGCGCCTGTACCTCATACGGCACGGCGAAACCGAGTGGTCGCTCTCCGGTCGGCACACCGGTCGCACGGATCTTCCGCTGACCCCGAACGGCGAGGACGAGGCGCGTGAACTTGGCAAGCACCTGCTGGACATCCCGTTTGCACATGTGCTGACCAGCCCGCTCGAGCGCGCACTGCAAACCTGTAAGTTGGCCGGTCTGGATAAAACCCCGGAAATAGAACCCGACCTTGCCGAATGGGACTATGGCGATTACGAAGGACAGCGTTCTGCGGATATCCTCAGGGAGCGGCCGGACTGGAATGTTTACCGGGACGGCTGTCCCCGCGGTGAAATGCCCGCGCAGGTTTCCGCCCGGGCTGATCGGCTCATCGCCCGCCTGCGCAAGCTGGATGGAAATATCGCACTTTTTGCACACGGCCAGATCGGCAGTGTCCTGGCTGCGCGCTGGATCGGATTGGCAGTGGCCGATGCGCAGCATTTCATGCTCGGCACGGCATCGCTCGGCATTTTTGCCTTCGATCCCCACCACCCGGCCGTGCCGGTTATCGCATTGTGGAATGCAGTCTCCCGGGAAATATTCAACACTGTGCCCTCACATCCCGTCGGCGGCACCATGACGGCCAATGAACGGTCACTTGAACGATGGGAAAACGAGGGCGGAGAGATCCCGCAGCCCAAGCCGAGCCGGGAAAACAGCGTAGCGCCGCTCACCACGCTCGCGGCATGGCAGGCACTCGAAAGCCATTACACCAAGGTCCGGGAACTGCATCTGCGCAAGCTCTTCGCGGACGATCCGGCGCGCGGCGAGCGCATGACGGTCGAAGCCGTCGGCATCTACTTCGACTATTCGAAACACCGCATCACCGACGAGACCATCAGGCTGCTATTGCAACTGGCGCAGGAGTCCGGCCTGCGGTCCCGCATCGATGCCATGTTCCGGGGCGAGACGATCAACGTCACGGAGCAGCGGGCTGTCTTGCACGTGGCCCTGCGCACCCCGAAAGGGCAATCCATCTTCGTCGACGGCGAAGACGTCGTGCCCCGAGTACACGCAGTGCTCGACAAGATGTCCGACTTCTCCGCCCGGGTGCGCAGCGGGGAGTGGAAGGGCCACACCGGCAAGCCGGTCCGCAACGTCATCAATATCGGCATCGGCGGGTCTGACCTGGGGCCGGTGATGGCGTACGAGGCATTGCGGCATTACAGCCGGCGCGAGCTGACCTTCCGCTTTGTCTCCAACATTGACGGCACCGATTTCGCCGAGGCTACCCGCGACCTCGATGCCGAAGAGACGCTGTTCATCGTCTCGTCCAAAACATTTACCACACTCGAGACGATGACCAACGCCCACACGGCCCGGGACTGGGCCCTCAAGACTTTGCAACATCCCGCGGCCATTGCCAGACATTTCGTCGCGGTTTCGACCAATGCCGAGGAAGTGGCCAAGTTCGGCATAGACACGGCAAATATGTTCGGGTTTTGGGATTGGGTCGGCGGGCGGTACTCAATGGACTCGGCGATCGGCCTCTCGACGATGATCGCGATCGGCCCCGAACAATTTCGCGCCATGCTCGACGGCTTCCACCAGATGGACGAACATTTCCGCAGCGCCCCATTCGAGCGCAACTTGCCGGTGCTGATGGGGCTGCTGGGCCTCTGGTACAACAACTTCTTTGCTGCCCAGACCATCGCGGTGCTGCCGTATGCGCAGTACCTGAAGCGCTTCCCGGCTTACCTCCAGCAGCTGACCATGGAAAGCAACGGCAAGCACGTCACGCTCGGCGGGACGGAAGTTGGCTACCAAACCGGGCCGATCTACTGGGGGGAGCCGGGCACCAACGGCCAGCATTCCTTCTACCAACTGATTCATCAGGGAACCAAGCTCATCCCCTGCGACTTCATTGGATTTGTTCAGCCGCTTAATCCCCTTGGCCAGCACCACGACATGCTGCTGGCCAACATGTTCGCCCAGGCAGAGGCGCTGGCCATCGGCAAAACACCGCAACAGGTTCGTGCCGAGGGTACCCCCGCATCACTGGTGCCGCATCAGACATTCGAGGGCAACCGTCCGTCCAGCACGATTCTGCTGGAACGGCTGACTCCGGTGGCACTGGGGAAGTTGGTCGCACTGTATGAACACTGCGTCTTCACCCAGGGTGCCGTGTGGCAAATCGACTCATTTGACCAATGGGGAGTCGAACTGGGGAAAGCGCTTGCCGCAAATAATAATCCACGAACTTGGCACCGGGACCAAAGGCCGACTCAAGCACGATAGCTCAACCAACACGCTGATCCGGCGCTACAGAAGATCCAGGGCGCGGTTGCATGAACCGTAGATCCGGTGCGCCCATACCGCTTGTCCCGGGTATGCCCCCGTATGCGATGATTGAGCGCGGCATTTGCATTTTCTGACATTCTCGCCCTGATTCTGTTACGGAACTGCCGCGCATGGGGAAGAGTTCAAGCGATACTTGACGGGGACATTGCCGACCAACCCATATCATGTCAATTCGGGCTGGTTGGCTGCGGAATTTTTGCAATCCGCAAGCGCGCTGCACGCATAGCACGTAATCCATCTTTCGATGTCGCAGCAAATGCCAATCCATCTCGGGCCCCGGCATGGCAGGCCTGGCTCAGTTGCTGTTTTTGCCCTCCTTGACGAGCTGCTTGCGGATGGATTCCAGCTCTTGCCGGCGCTTCGCAGTGGTCTTGGGATACGCCATTTTAAGGTCCTTGAACGCATCGAGGACGATGGCGGAAACGATCAGCCGCGCATTCTCCTTGTCGTCGGCCGGCACGACATACCAGGGTGCGTCAGCCGTACTGGTAGCACTCAGGCATTCTTCAAAGGCCTTCATGTACTGGTCCCAGAATTTCCGTTCCTGGATATCCGCCAGGCTGAATTTCCAGTTCTTGTCGGGATCGTCGATGCGCTCGAGAAACCGCTTGCGCTGCTCCTCTTCCGAAAGGTGCAGGAAGAACTTGATGATGCGGGTGCCATTGCGGTGCAGATGCTCCTCCATCTCAACGATGGAACGATAGCGCTCCGTCCAGATGGTTTCCTCGTTCACCAGCCGGTCCGGAATATTCTGTGCTTGCAGTATCTCCGGGTGCACGCGCACGATCAGCACCTCCTCGTAATAGGAGCGGTTGAAAATGCCGATCCGGCCGCGCTCCGGCAGAGCCTGCGTGGTGCGCCACAGAAAATCATGCTCCAGTTCCTCGGCGCTCGGGTGCTTGAAACTGAACACCTGGCAGCCCTGTGGATTGACGCCCGACATCACGTGACGGATGGAACCGTCCTTGCCGGCGGCATCCATCGCCTGAAAGATCAGCAACACCGCATAGCGGTTGGAGGCGTAGTGAAGGCGCTGCAGCGCGCTCAACTCCTCGACGTGTTGCTGCAGGAGTTTGGCGTACGCCTTCTTAGACTTGTACACGGGTTTCACCTGGGTCGGCCACTTATCGAGTTCGACCTCTTTTCCTTCCCGCACCCGGAAATCCTTTGGGTTGATTTTCATCTTCATCCTTTTGATCGTGTCAGCGATGTTGTTCGCGTCTGTTTATTATTATTTGTCGGGTTTATTCTTCTGGCTCTCCCGCTCAGCTTTCTCCAAGTCCTCAACGGCTTGAACCTCTTCGCGCCCCAGTTGTTCGTAAAGTTCATGCACTCGCTTGACGAGTTGCGGCGTCAAATCGGACGGGGCCTTGGCTTTGTCTTCGGGCTTGGCCTCGGCTTTCGCTTCGGGTTGGGTCGCTGCCTTTGCTTCAGGCTTGGGCTCGGCTTTGGCTTGGGGCTTGGGCTCAGCTTTGGCTTCGGGCTGGGCCGCTGCCTTTGCTTCAGGCTGGGCCTGAGCCTTGTCTTCAGGCTTGGGCTCGGCTTTGGCTTCGGGTTGGGGCGCTGCCTTTGCTTCAGGTTGGGCCTTGACATCAGCTTTCCGAATCTCCCGCTCCGCCTTGTCCCAATTTTGCACTGATTGGCCCTCCCGCCGGCCCTGCTCCTCATAGAGTTCATACGCCCGTGTGGCGATCTGCGGTGCCAGGTCGGGAGTTGTTTTGGCCTTGGCTTCAGGTTTTGGCTCGGCTGCGGGTTTGGCTTCAACCTCGGCCTGGGCTTGAGGTTTGGGTTCAGCTTTAGCGTCCGGCTTCTGCTCGGCCTTTGCATCCGGCTTGGAGTCAGCAGCTTTGGTTTCCGGTTTAGCCTCAGGTTTCGAGTCGTCCTTGGCATCAGGCTTGGCCTCGGCTTTATCCTCGGGCTTGGCCCCGGCCTTGGTATCAGGCTTGCTCTGGTCTTTTTCTTCCGGTTTGTCCTCGACTTTGGAACCAGGCTTGGTTCCCGCTTTGACTGGATCAAGAATCCGATAGGCGAGCAGTTTCACCGGGTCGGTCACGAAGAACCACAGCAACGCATAACCCCACACGAACCCGGCCCATTCCAGCCCAGGGGTGTCATGAACAGCCCATACACCGCGATCAACGTCGCCACGGTTTGCGTGCCGAGCACCGCCATCCATAAAATCCGCGCGGGGCGTATCGACCAGAACGGGGCCGCGTGTGCGCGTCTGGAAAATCGTCAGATGCCCCGCTACGGAGAGCATCAGATACATCACTGTCTGGAGATGCGAATGGTCCAGGTGATAGACCCGGTCGCCAAGGAAAAACAGGCCAAATGCGGCGATGGGGCCGACTAGGCCCAGCACCGTGGCAATCCCCAGCACCATGCGCATGTTCCAGGCTTCGGGCCG
>CAVWTZ010000126.1:0-4138 GCA_963757485.1 uncultured beta proteobacterium | reverse complement strand
TAAAAAATTTGGAAACTACATCTCGTTTTTTTGGATCATAATTGAGTTTTTTAGGGAGCTCTTTATGAAAAAACCCCGAAGCTTCCAATTTGGTGAGCTCCTTTTTTTATTCATCTTTAAGACATCAATTTTTTCCATTTGATGGAATTCTCTGTTTATTAAATACGTGGGTATAGGACTCTTTAATCTACCTCCGCCTCGATTGCAAACATACATATAGTCTCTTTGATGACTTTCGCCTGCTCGATCGGGGACGAGCCGTTCTTGATTGGTGCGGTGCTTGTCCGCATTGCGGTTGGCTCCGTTGGTCTCCGGTCCGCGCGCGTGTCTCTGGCCAGTCGGCGCCGTCCGAACCAGCTGGCGAGCCACGGCCGTGCTCAGCGCCTCCTGCCGCGCTTCGAGAGAAATGCGGATCAGGTCGCGCGCCTTGTTGGGCTCGGTTGCAGCCAGTGCAAAAACGCGGTCCAGCGCATCCCAGAACTGGTGCACACTGCTTACGAGATAGGCGCGCTGGTCGGAGCCGCGGTCTAGCGGCGAAGAATGGCTTCCAGGTGACCACCACAAACCCTGCGCGCTCTTGGGTGACGTTCCGCCGCCACAGACCAACTCCTGCCACGCCCAGGGCCTCTCCGTCACCAGATGCGCCCGCTCACCGACCACACCCCCAAGCCGTTGCTGGAAGTCGCCGGCAAGCCGCTGATCGTCTGGCACATCGAAAATCTGGTGCGGGCCGGCATACGCGAACTGGTGATCAACCACGCCCACCTCGGCATGCAGATCGAACGGGCACTGGGCGACGGCAGCCGCTTCGGCGCGCGCATTGAATACTCGCCCGAAGCACATGCGCTGGAAACCGCCGGCGGCATCGCCAATGCGCTGCATATGCTGGGCGCAGAGCCGTTCGCCGTGGTCAACGGCGATATCTTCTGCGATTACGATTTTGCCCTGCTGCACGAACGTGCCGGAGCGATTCGGGCCGGCGGCGATAGCGCGCATCTGGTGCTGGTGAACAATCCGGCGCAGCATCCCGGCGGAGACTTCGGTTTGTCCGATCATCGCGTCACCGACGGCGTCCCCAAGCTGACCTTCAGCGGCATCGGCATTTACCGTCCCGCCTTGTTCGCCCGCATCCCGAGAGGCAGCATCGCCCCACTGGCGCCGTTGTTGCACGCGCAGATCGCGCTTGGAAAAGTCAGCGGCGAACACCATAAAGGCTTGTGGGCAGATGTCGGCACGCCGGAGCTGCTGGCCGAACTCGACAGACAGATGAGGACATAGCACAATACAACATGAACTTCGACCCCACCCTATACGCGCGGCGTCGCGCCCGTCTGCTGGATCAGATGCAGCACGGAGTCGCGATCATCCCCACCGCACCGGAAGTGGCGCGCAATGCCGACACGCATTACAGCTACCGGCATGACAGCAATTTTTATTACCTGAGCGGATTCGCCGAACCGGAAGCGGTTTTGGTATTGCTTGCAGGCGATCAACCAAAATCCATCCTGTTCTGCCGCGAGAAGAATCTTGAGCGCGAAATCTGGGATGGCCACCGTTTCGGTCCCGACGCGGCCCGGGAGCAGTTCGGTTTCGACGCCGCTTACCCGGTCGAACAACTGGACGAGAAACTGGCCGAACTGATCGGCAACCAGCCCGTGCTGTTTTATCCACTGGGCCTGGATGCCGGATGGGACCGGCGCGTTCTGGGATTGCGCGGCAGCGTGCAGCAAAAGATACGCAGCGGTATCCGTGCACCGGACCAGATCCGCGACGTCCGCGTGCTGCTCAGCGAAATGCGGCTGTTCAAGGATGAACACGAGCTGGACATCATGCGCCGCGCTGCCGCGATCTCGACCGCAGCGCACAAGCGCGCGATGCGCTTTACCCGCCCCGGTCAGTTCGAATACCAGGTCGAGGCCGAACTGCTGCACGAGTTCTGCAGCCACGGCGCGCGCAATCCCGCCTACACCTCCATCGTCGCGGGCGGCGCGAACGCCTGCGTGCTGCATTATGTCGGGAACAGCGCCAAGCTCCGCGACGTGGACCTGCTGCTGATCGATGCGGGTTGCGAACTGGACGGCTATGCCTCCGACATCACGCGCACCTTCCCGGTCTGCGGAAAATTCAGCGCGGAGCAAAAGGACGTGTACGAGATCGTGCTGGCCGCGCAGGCGGCCGCGATCGCCGCCGCAAAACCGAACCAGAACTGGAACGCGCCACACGATGCCGCGCTGCGCGTCCTGGCGCAGGGTTTCATCGACCTGAAGTTATGCCACGGCAGCGTGGATGCGGTGCTGGAAAGCGAGAGCTACAAGAAGTTCTACATGCACCGTACCGGCCACTGGCTGGGCATGGACGTGCACGATGTCGGCGATTACAAGATCGGCGACGACTGGCGTCCGCTGCAACCCGGCATGGTGCTGACCGTCGAGCCGGGCTGCTACATCCGCCCCGCCGACGATGTGCCAATGCCGTTGTGGAACATCGGCATCCGCATCGAGGACGATGTGGTGATCACCGCGCGGGGCAATGAAGTGCTGACCGATGCCGCGCCAAAAACGGTCAGGGATATCGAAGAACTGATGAGGAAGCCATGAATGTCAAATGCGACGTCGCGATCATCGGCGGAGGCCCGGTCGGCGCCGCGCTGGCGCTGGCGCTGCGCGACAGCAGGCTGAAGGTCTGCGTGCTCGAAGCCCGTTCGGCGGGTTCCGCCAGCCAGGATGCGCGCGCGCTGGCCTTGTCCTATGGCAGCCGGCTGCTGCTGAGTCGTCTCGGCGTCTGGAATGTGCTGCAGGATGTCTCGGCAATCCGCACCATCCACATCTCGCAAAGGCAAAGCTTCGGCCGCGCGGTATTGCATGCCGAGGAATTGAACGTGCCGGACCTCGGCTATGTGCTGCCCTATCCGGCGCTGCAGGACGCATTGACCGCCGCGCTGCAACGCAGCGGCGTTGCATCGATCTACGGGGCCAGTGTCACCAAACTTGCGAGTGAAGCTGATCATGCCGCAATCAGCTATCAGCAGGATGGCGCCGAACACACGCTGCAAACCCGCCTCGCGGTGGTCGCCGACGGCGGCAAGCTGCTGGCGCAGCAATTCCCGCCGAAAGTGCGCGACTACGGCCAAAGCGCGCTGATCACCCACATTACCTGCTCTGCCCTGAAACCCGGCACCGCCTTCGAGCGCTTCACCCCACAGGGGCCGCTGGCATTGCTGCCCTTCAAAGTTGGCTACGAGCTGGTGTGGACCGCGCCGCACCAGACCGCGCAGGAAATGCTGGCTTGGGACGATGCGAAGTTCCTGAATGAACTGCACCGGCACTTCGGCGACCGCGTCGGTGAATTCCTGACTGTCGGCAAACGCAGCTGCTTCCCGCTCGGCCTGAGGCGCGCACCGCAGCAGACGCCGATGCCGCATGTGGTGCTGCTCGGCAACGCCGCGCAAACGCTGCACCCGGTCGCCGGGCAGGGCTTCAACATGGGACTGCGCGACGCGTGGGAACTGGCGCAGGAAATACTCGATGCCAAGCCGGAAGAACTCGGCAGCGACACGATGCTCGCCGCCTACCGTTCTGATCGCCGCATTGACAGGGAGATGGGGATTCGTTTCACCGATAGCTTGGTGCGGCTGTTCTCCAACGACCTGCCGCTGGTCGGCGCTGGCCGTGCCGCGGCGCTCACCGCGCTGGATTGTTTGCCGTTTGCGAAGAAGTTTGTTGCGAAGCGGATGATGTTTGGGGCGAATGGGTAGTTTAATAATGTCCGTTCGTCCTGAGTGCTGCGCGTAGCGCAGTGTATCGAACGATGAATGACCAAAAACAACTTCGCCGGGGGTAGCCCGGCAGCTAGTCACTTTTCTTGTCTTGCCAAGAAAAGTAACCAAAAGAAATCGCCCCCGGTTTGCCGCCCCTGCGGGGTTCCCTCGATCAGCCGCAAGCAAGCGGGGCTGCGCAACTCGACCTGGCGGGGCGTACACCCCGCGCCCCACTGCGGGACTCGAACAGTGCTCGCCTAAACCTCCGCTTCCTTGCGGCTGCTCGAGGCGGCGCACAGGGGAACGAAATTCGGAACTGCAAATTCACATTAGCCAATTCAAAAAAACGGATGCCGCATAAACGCGGCATCCGTCTCTTAT
>CAVWTZ010000125.1:0-3606 GCA_963757485.1 uncultured beta proteobacterium | reverse complement strand
AAGCTGCCAAGTCATTGGTTATCGCAATGACGGGGGGTGGGGCGAAACGCTTGTTAGATTTTTTGGTTTATGGAAATATCAATTGAAAATGGGTGAACATTGAAGCTGTTGCGTGATATCCGTTGTCGTGCCGTCTTGTGGCCGCTCTGTTGCATGATCTTCATGGTGTGGAGCATGCAGGATGTGCGGGCTGAATCGGCATCGCAGGTCTGGTCCGCGCCGGACAAGACTTCCGAATCGGTATTCAAGTCGGCCGGTGACGACCTGGCCAATTTCGGCCATGCCGCGACCACGCAGGATTTCTGGAATTCTGCGCTGCTGATCGGCGGCGTCAGTCTGGCATCCGCTGTTGCGGACAAAAAGCTGGACAAGTTTGCTGTCAACCATGGCAACAACGGGATCATTCCGGGCGTCAAACGGTGGGCAACGCGCTGCCGTTTGTCGCGATTGCTTATTCGGCCACCATGTTTTTGGCCAGCGACACGGACAGCAAGCCGGCCAGGACCGCATACAGCGCGCTGGCGGCCGGCGGGGTGGGGGCCATGTCTGCGCTGGGTCTGAAATACATGGTGGGTCGCGCCCGGCCAAGTTCCGGGCTGGGTTCGGCCAGCTTCACCCCGGTCAGCACCAGCAACGGCAATACTTCATGGCCTTCGATGCATACCACCGTGATGTGGGCAGTCGTTACCCCTTATGCCAAGGCCTACGATGCCCCGTGGTTATACGGCGTGGCTGCCGTGACCAACGTGGCGCGCGTCGCCGGGCGCGATCACTGGTTTTCAGACACGGTCGCCGGTTCGTTGCTGGGTTATGCGATTGGCAATTTCATGTGGGAATCGCACCAGAGCAATGATCATGGGGCGGAATGGATCATCACGCCGAACCGGGTTGTGGTGAATTGGCGGTTTGATTAGCGGGCGAACAGATCAAGATGCCTGGAAAGCAGGGTTGATTGATACAAGTCAGGGCCGCACTTGCAAATCCACAGTAACATCGCCGCGTGAGTTTATTCATCAGTTTGGAATACTTGTTTCGCTTCTGTGATTTAAACAAAGGGTAATCAATGCGCTCCTGTCTGCAACTGGCTGTCTCAATCAAAAACAAATGGCTAACGATTTTTCTGGCGGGATTACTGGGGTCAGTTTCAACTTCGATCTATGCGGAACCTTCGGTACCCTATATGCCAAGCTGGCAAGCGCGCCATCATCTGGAGCGCCTGGTGGATGAGGCGGGGCTGCAGATCACCACCACGCATTGGCCCCTGCCGGCAGCGGCGGTGCAACATGCGCTGGATGATCTGCCCGGCAACCTGTCGCCGTCATTGTTGGCATCAAAACAATACATCGCGAAGAGCTTCAGAAACTGCGCCGGCACGGCAAGGTCGACGCACAGTTTCGCAACAAGGCCGAGGCGCCGGTGGGCTTCGGTGAGAACTATACGCCGGGCAGTTCCATCAGGCTGTCGAGCGCAGCCGCTGAATTCGGCGCCAATTCCCTGCCGATTGCAGCCAGGGTAGGGGTCCGTGTTGAAGCAAGCCCGAATTCACTGCAAACCATCTTTAGCGGTTTGGGCAAGGAAGGGCGGGTCCAGGCCAAGCTGGATGACACGGCCCTGGTAACGCAGGTTTCCGGGCTGAACGTCCAGGCATTCGCGCACCAGAACTGGTGGGGGCCGGGCTGGCAATCGAGCCTGATCAATGGCAACAATATCCCGCCCCTGGATGGGCGTCGGCATACAAAGAAGCGAAGTGACACCCTCGGCATCGAAATGGCTGTCGTGGATGGGGCCCTGGACATTTGAGATGTTTCTGGCCAAGGCCCAAGACCCGGTGCTGGTCGCCAATCAGCCGGATGGTTTCTATTTCATCGGTACCCGGTTGACCCTGAAACCCTGGTCCTGGATGGAAATCGGGCTGACCAGAGATGAGCAGATGGCGGGTACGATGCATCAAATGCTGCTGGCAACAACTTTTGCGGTGGGTAACACGCAGGGTTCCCAACAAGATGTCAACGGCCTGAGCAACGGGGTGGCCGGCTACGATGTCAGGCTCAATTGTCCGAAGGGCGTGCCTTGCGCTGCGTACTTCCAATGGATGGGGGAGGATGCGTCCGGTCAGGAGCCATCTACCTAATCGATTCATGACCCTGGGAGGTCGGAATGGTGGAGTGCATCGGGTCGTCACCGGGTGTTCACCGAATTCATGCAAACCTATACCCATACTTTTCCCTGGAATGACTATCACTATGTCGGCAACGGTTATCGCAATGGCTCTTACCCGCAAGGCTTTACCGATGGCGCTCGCTGGATCGGTTCCAGTTTTGGCGGCGACGCGCGCATTCTCACCTTCGGCTGGCTGGACGCAGAAGCCTCGCGCCTGCTGAAGGTTTATACCGGCGAAACCAGTACGGCGCTCGGCTCTTATGACCCGAATACCAATGCCACCGGAAACCTGATCGGCCCGCATGGCAGCCTGGTGGGCTTTGGCGCCCAGCAGAGTTTCAAGTGGAATGCATGGACCGTCACCCCCGAAGTGGCCTATACCCATTTGGCGCATGGCATCTCGATCGGGGTGAACAAGACCACCGACGTCCGCGGCGGTGTCACGTTCAGCAGGTCGTTGGGGGACTAAATAGCGAGAATTGAAACAACATTGAAATCACCTTTTGCGGTGTCCGTCGGTAGATTAACGGGTGGGAAGTTCCGGTCAGTGGAGAGCCGGGGATATTGCTTGACACGGACATAAAGATACGTATGATTATGCGCATTCCAGTTTACATGAGATGATGCGCTATGCAAACCAATTACAACCCAGCTGCCAAGAAGGGTCGTCTATCGTTGTCGATCAATCAAAACCTGCTGGATCGCCTTGAACCTTACAAACAGCAGATCAATTTCTCAGCACAAGCGGAGCAATTGCTTGCTCGAATGCTTGAAGAACTTGAAAATCGCACCTGGGCGGAACGCAACGCCGAAGCCTTGGCGGCTCATGGAATGGACATCTCCACTACTGGGTTGGCCGGCGCCGAGTTTGATCGGATCTAAGCCTTGGCGCAATTTGACATCTACCCCAATCCAGGGATAAGGAAGGTCGAGATACCATACCTGGTTTCTGTTCAGAACGACCACATCACGAGCAAAACTGGTGCGACTGTTGTAATTCCACTGCGTGCCAATGCTCAGCCCGTAGATATCATGGCGCCGCTGATTGGGATTCCCGGACACGGACAGTTTGTTCTGTCCACCGACGAAATCTTCGCAATCGATACTGCCAGGCTCAAGGCTCCAGTCGCCGTGCTGAGCATGGCCGATCGCGCAAAAATAAAACCCGCGGTAGGCAAGGTGATTGGTGAATACTGATCAACCCCAAGTTTCATTGACGGGGGTGACTGTCATCGCGAGCGCAGCGCGGCGATCCAGCCGATTAAAAAGGCAGGGTGGTTGTCATCGCGAGCGCAGCGCGGCGATCCAGCCGACTTAAAAGGCATTTGGTCAAAGGCATTTTGGATAGAAGCATCTGGATTGCTTCGCTGCGCTCGCAATGACGGGGTGGCGGTCATCGCGAGCGCAGCGCGGCGATCCAGCGAATTTAAAGGGCATTTCGTCAAT
>CAVWTZ010000124.1:0-19660 GCA_963757485.1 uncultured beta proteobacterium | reverse complement strand
CGCATGCAGGAAGCGGTGGACGGCGATTACCAGACCTACAAATCGAAGGACGGCGCGTATGTGCGCGAGCACTTTTTCGGCAAATATCCGGAGTTGCTCGAGATGGTCGCCGATATGTCCGATGACGAAATCTGGCGTTTGAACCGCGGCGGCCACGATCCGTACAAAATGTACGCCGCCTATGCGGCGGCCGTCAAACACACCGGGCAGCCGACCGTGATCCTGGCCAAGACCGTGAAGGGCTACGGCATGGGCGAGGCGGGGGAAGGCCAGAATATCACCCACCAGCAAAAGAAGATGGCCGGCGAGGTGCTGCTCAAATTCCGCGACCGATTCAACATCCCGCTGAACGACGAACAGGTCGCCAGCCTGAATTTCTACCGTCCGCCCGAGGACAGCCTGGAGATGAAATATCTCAGGGAGCGCAGCAAGGCGATGGGCGTGGTCCCGCAGCGCAAGCCGGTGAGCGAGCCGCTGCAAATACCGGGTCTGGAGGTCTTCGATGCGTTGCTGAAGGGCACCGAGGAACGCGAGATATCGACCACGATGGCATTCGTGCGCCTGCTCGGCATTCTGGTGAAGGACAAGAACATCGGCAAGCGGGTTGTGCCCATCGTGCCGGACGAGTCGCGCACGTTCGGCATGGAAGGCATGTTCCGCCAGCTCGGCATCTACTCGCAAGTCGGCCAGCTTTATACCCCGCAGGATGCCGATCAGCTGATGTTCTACAAGGAAGACCAGCACGGGCAGATACTGCAGGAAGGCATCAACGAGGCCGGCGCGATGTCGTCGTGGATTGCCGCCGCCACCGCTTACGCCAACCACGGCGTGGCGATGCTGCCGTTCTACATTTACTATTCGATGTTCGGTTTCCAGCGCGTCGGCGATCTGGCCTGGGCGGCCGGCGACCTGCGCGCGCGCGGCTTCCTGCTCGGCGGCACGGCCGGCCGCACGACGCTGAACGGCGAAGGCTTGCAGCACGAGGACGGCCACAGCCACCTGATGTCGGCAACCATACCGAATTGCGTGTCCTACGACCCGACCTTCGCGATGAACTCGCCGTGATCATCCGCGACCGGCCATGCGCCGCATGTATGTCGAGCAGCATGACGTGTTCTACTACCTCACCGTGATGAACGAAAACTACGCCCATCCGGCGATGCCGAAGGGCGCGGAAGAGGGCATCATCAAGGGCATGTACCTTTTCAGGGAGCACGAGAAAAAAGGCAAGGCGAAAGCCGAGAAGCCGACCGTCCAGTTGATGGGCAGCGGCACCATCCTGCGCGAGGTCATCGCGGCGGCGGAGCTGCTGGAGAAGGACTTTGGCGTCGCATCGGACATCTGGAGCGTGACCAGCTTCACCGAGTTGCGCCGCGACGGGATGGACTGCGAGCGCTGGAACATGCTGCATCCGGAGCAAAAACTACGCGTCAGCCATGCCGAACAGTGCATGTCCGGGCGCAGCGGTCCGGTGATCGCCGCGACCGATTACATGCGCTCGTTCGCCGATCAGATCCGCGGATTTCTGCCCCGGCATTTCAAGGTGCTGGGTACGGACGGCTTCGGCCGCTCCGACACGCGCAAGAAACTGCGCCGCTTCTTCGAAGTCGATCGCCATTATCATCGCCGTTGCGGCGCTCAAGGCATTGGCCGACGAAGGCACCCTCAAGCCCGGCGAAGTCAGCAGGGCGATCAAGCTGTACAAAATCAATCCCGACAAGCCCAACCCGACGACTGTTTAGGATTGGCAGGAGATACACGTGGCTGAAATAAAGCAGGTATTGGTGCCGGATATTGGCGACTACAAGGATGTGGACATCATCGAAGTGATGGTGAAAGCCGGCGACACGATCAATGCCGAAGATAATCTGGTCACGCTGGAAACCGACAAGGCCGCAATGGAAGTGCCGTCGCCCTATGCCGGCGTGGTCAAGGAAATGAAGGTCAAGGTCGGCGACAAAGTTTCACAGGGTTCGCTGATTTTGTTGCTGGAAAGCAGCGCTGCAGAAGTCGCGCCACAGGCCAAACCGGCCGCCGCAGCCCCGTCTGCCACGGCGGTGGCAGAACAGGTCGCGGCAAAGCCTGCAGCCGCGCCGGTGATCGTTCAGGTACCGCAACCCGCCGTGACAGGATGCGCCCGCCGGCAAAGCCCACGCCAGTCCGGCCATTCGCCGCTTCGCCCGCGAACTCGGTGTGCAGGTTGGCCAGATCAAAGGCAGCGGCGAGAAGGGCCGTGTCACCAAGGACGATGTGCAGCAATTCGTCAAGGCCGCGCTCGCGCAACCCCGCGGCGCAACCGGCGGCAATGGGCTGCAGGTGCTGGCTGCACCGGTGGTGGATTTCGCGAAATTCGGGACGATCGAGACCAAACCGCTGTCGCGGATCAGGAAGATCTCCGGCGCAAACCTGCACCGCAACTGGGTGACCATCCCGCATATCACGCAATTCGACGAAGCCGACATCACGGAAATGGATGCGTTCCGCAAGGAGCTGGCCACGGAATACGCAAGGCAGAACATCAAGATCACGCCGCTGGCGTTCCTGGTGAAGGCGGTTGTCGTGGCGCTGCAGCAGTTTCCGGAATTCAATGCATCGCTGGACGCCGGCGGCGAGAACCTGGTGCTGAAAAAATATTTCCACATCGGCGTGGCAGTGGATACGCCGGACGGATTGATGGTGCCGGTGCTGCGCGATGCGGACAAGAAAGGTCTGGTGCAGATTGCCAGGGAACTCGGCGAGATCAGTGCGCGCGCGAGAGAAAAAAATCACCGCAGCCGAGATGCAGGGCGGATGCTTCTCGATTTCCAGCCTGGGCGGGATCGGCGGGACGGCGTTCACCCCGATCATCAATGCGCCTGAAGTGGCCATACTCGGCGTGTCCAAGGCGAGTATCAAGCCGATGCACCAGGATGACACCTTCGTTGCGCGCCTAATGCTGCCGTTGTCGCTGTCCTATGATCATCGCGTGATTGACGGCGCGGCAGCCGCGCGCTTTATCGTGTTCCTCTCGCAGGTGCTGGCGGATACCCGCCGCCTGGCTCTTTAGTCCCGGACATTGCAATCGGTGGACAGACAAGCAGTTGGCATCCTGGGCGGGACATTCGACCCGATACATTACGGGCACCTGCGGCTTGCCGAAGAGATGCTGGAACTGGCGAATCTCCGCGAGATCCGTGTTCATCCCGGCCGGCACGCCGCCGCATCGCGAAGCGCCGCAAGTGTCCGCGCTGCATCGCAGCGCGATGGTGCGGCTGGCAATTGCCGACCAGCCGGACTTCGTGCTGGACGAGCGCGAAGTTGCTCGCACCGCGCCATGCTATACCGTGGATACGCTGCGCGAGTTGCGCGCGGAACTGGGCGAGGCGCAGCCGCTGTGCCTGCTGATGGGCGGCGATGCATTCCTGCAGCTGGACACCTGGCACGAATGGGAACAATTGTTCGAACTGGCGCACATCGTGGTCGGTTCCCGCCCCGGTTTCACGCTGGAGGACCGCATCCACACCGCCGCCCCGGCATTGCGCGTGCACTATCAACAGCGCTTGTGTGCTGCCGACGCATTATCGAAACAGCCCGCCGGCGGGATTGCCGAACTGGCCATCCCCGAGCTGGAGATTTCCGCCACGCTGATCCGCAACCGCGTCGCGGAAAATCGCAGCATACGCTATCTGCTACCCAACAAGGTGGCCGATTATATTCATCAACATCATTTATACGAGCATGCTAAATACTGAAGAAAAAACCAAGGCCGTCGTCGCCGCGCTTGAAGACGTCAAGGCAAACAAGATCACCGTGATCGATACCAGCAAACTCAGCTCGATGTTCGAGCGCATGGTCATCGCCAGCGCCAATTCCACGCGGCAGACCAAGGCGCTTGCCGACAATGTCGCGGTCAAGCTCAAGGAAAGCGGCGAAAAGATTTACGGCCGCGAAGGCGAGGAGAGCGGCGAATGGATACTGGTGGACTTGGGCGAAGTGCTGGTGCACATCATGCAGCCCGCCGTCCGCGATTACTACAATCTCGAGGAGTTGTGGAGCAAGGCGCAGGCGGCGCGGCCCAAGCTGGCCAAGTCTCCGCAAAAAACATGAAACCGGACTGTTCATCTGAGGTTTCATGAATGAAGCTGATCGTTGTCTCGGTCGGCCACAAAATGCCGGACTGGATCACGGCGGGCTACAAGGAATATGCCAAGCGCATGCCGCGCGAGGCGCAGATTTCGCTGCTGGAAATAAAGCCCGAGCCACGCACCACCGGCAAGACCACAGCACAGATCATGGAGGCCGAAGCGCAGCGCATCCTTACGGCGCTGCCGCAAAACTGCCGGCGCATCGCGCTGGATGAACGCGGCACGCAGCCAACCACCAGGCAGCTTGCCGCGCAGATGAAGGACTGGATGCGCGAAGGGGGCGATGTTGCCTTCATCATCGGAGGCGCGGACGGCCTGCATGAATCGGTCAAACAGGCCGCACAGCAATTGCTGGCGCTGTCAGCGCTCACGCTGCCGCACGCTTTTGTCAGGGTGCTGCTTGCAGAACAGTTGTACCGGGCGTACAGCATGATGCACAATCACCCCTACCACCGGGAATAGGGAGCCACTATGCGCATCATCCAGCCCCGCATTTATCTCGCCTCGCAGAGTCCGCGCCGGCGAGAATTGCTCAAGCAAATCGGCATCAACTTCGAGATGTTGCTGTTGCGCTCCGATCCGCGCCGCAATCGGGAAGTGGATGAGACTCCCCATGCCGGCGAGCAGCCGGAAAGCTATGTCAAACGGGTAGCCCAGGCCAAGGCGGAAGCAGGTTATGCCGCACTCGGATTTCGCAACCTTCCGTCGTTCCCGGTTTTGGCCGCCGACACGACGGTCGCGCTGGACAACAGGATATTCGGCAAGCCGGAAAACGCAGAGCATGCGGTTGACATGCTGAGCCAGCTTTCCGGAACAGAGCACCAGGTGCTTAGCGCGGTTGCAATCGCCTTGGACAAGCATGTCGAAGTTGCGCTTTCCATTTCCACGGTGCGCTTCGCTGTACTCAGCGAAGAGCGTATCCGCCGCTACCTGCTGACCCGCGAATACACGGACAAGGCCGGCAGCTATGCGATACAGGGGCAGGCCGGCGCATTTGTCGAACACCTGTCAGGCAGCTATTCCGGGGTGATGGGCTTGCCGCTGTTCGAAACGGTCCGGTTGCTGCAGCACTTTGATTATCCAACGCCGTAGTATGCTTCTAGAAATTTGTTTTGCGGGATCGCAGGTCGGACACGGCGATGCACTAAAAGTAGGCAATCCACTATCCAGCAAGCTGGATGTGGAATTGACACCGAAGCATTTGGGGCGGGCAGGCCTGCTGCTTCGCGCTCCCGCACTAGAAGGGCTGCGCCCCGCCGTGTCGCGCGAGCACCGCAAGGAGCCGCACAGCGAGCGACGAGACATATCGAACAGATAGGCGAGAAGTGAGCGAGCACGCGACGCCGCGATTCGCCCGTAAAAGGAATTTATAGAGGCATACATGAGCGAAGAGATACTGATCAACGTCACTCCGCAGGAAACCCGCGTCGCGGTGATGCAGCTCGGTGTGGTGCAGGACTTGCATATCGAACGCGGCAGCAGCCGCGGCATCGTCAGCAACGTTTACCTCGGCAAGGTCAAACGCGTGCTGCCCGGGATGCAATCCGCCTTCATGGATATCGGCCTGGAACGCTCGGCCTTTTTGCATGTGGCGGACATATGGGAAAACAGCCACAGCATCGAGACAGCCAAACCGATCGAGAAGGTGCTGTTTGAAGGCCAGACCCTGATGGTGCAAGTCATCAAGGAGCCGATCGGCAGCAAGGGCGCGAGGCTGTCCACCCAGCTCAGCATCGCCGGCCGCTTGCTGGTCTATCTGCCCCAGGAGACGCATATCGGCGTATCGCAGCGCATCGAAAGCGTCGAACAGCGCGATGTCCTGCGCGCTAGGCTGCAGGCCGCGCTGCCGCCGGAACACCAGGGCGGCTACATCATACGCACCGTGGCGGAAGCTTCGGCGGAACTGGATTTTGCCGCCGACATCGCCTACCTGGACAAGCTGTGGGGCAATTTGCAAACCATTGCAAAAACCGCCAGTGCGCCGCAACTGCTGTATCAGGAACTCGACATCAGCCTGCGCGTGCTGCGTGATTTTGTCAGCCAGGATACCGTGCGCATCCAGGTCGATTCGCGCAGAACTTACCAGAGAATGCTGGAGTTCGCGCAGGCCTATAACACGTTCGCGAGCGACAAGCTCGAGCACTATTCCGGCTCGCGCCCGCTGTTCGATCTGCACGGCGTGGAAGAAGAGATCGAGCGCGCCCTGTCCAAGCGCGTCGAGCTGAAATCCGGCGGCTATCTGATCATCGACCAGACCGAGGCGATGACCACCATAGACGTGAATACCGGCGGATATGTCGGCGTGCGCAGTTTTGACGACACCATTTTCAAGACCAATCTGGAAGCCACGCAAGTCATCGCGCGGCAGTTGCGCTTGCGCAATCTGGGCGGCATCATCATCTGCGATTTCATCGACATGGATAGCCAGGAACATCGCGATGCCGTTCTGGAAGAATTAAAAAAGGCCCTGGCTCGTGATCACACGCGCATTACCGTGAACGGTTTCTCGTCGCTGGGTCTGGTGGAAATGACCCGCAAGCGCACCCGCGAGAGCCTGGCGCATGTGATGTGCGAACCATGCCCTACCTGCCAGGGGCGCGGCGAAGTGAAGACCGCTCAGACGGTATGCTACGAAATCCTGCGCGAAATACTCCGCGAAGCGCGCCAGTTCAACGCGCGCGAATACCGCATTCTGGGATCGCAGCAGGTGATCGATTTGTTCCTGGAAGAAGAATCACAGGCGCTCGCGATGCTTTCCGACTTCATTGCAAAGCCGATCTCGATGCAGGTCGAAACAATGTACAGCCAGGAACAATATGACGTGATCCTGATGTAAGGCGCCTTGACGGCCACGAACATCAAAGGATGAAAAAAATGACCAACAAAGCCATCGCGATCGCTATGTTCTCCCTGACCCTGCTGGCCGGCGGGTGCGGCCAATCCGGTTCGCAGCAGGGTGCGCTTGCGCAAAAGCAGGCGTCCGCCGGAGACACAACCGGATTGTGCCGGGCTATCGAGGGCACCGGACTCATCAAACAATGCACAGTCAACAGCCAAGACAGGACGGTGCACGTCGTGATCGACAGTAACGACGACCAGGTTGCAAGAAATACTTGCGCTGATGTCGTCAGCAGGATGGCACAACCAAACGCCGCTTTGTCGGCGCAATGGATGCTGCAAATATATTCCCCGTACCGGGACGACAAGCCGCTGGCTGGCTGCCCGCTGAATTAGCAGCCGGCTTTGCCTGGCCAGGCGGGCGTTTGCCACATCCGATGAAAGCCATGGGCTGCGCGCCAGGCTACGGCATTGTTTCAGGAAATCGGCTGATCCTCGTCGGAGGGCATGGTCGTTAGCGCCAGCTCAAGGTTAGAGGCCAGATTGCGGGCATATTTGGCCGCCTCGAACAAATGCAGCGACTCGTAGTAATTGGCTTTCAGCCGGAAATTATCGATATCGTCCGCCAGCATCTTTCTTGTTTCGTCCTTGTTCATCTCGTTGCTCCTGGATTGATTGACAGCACGGCAAAGTTCATCCGTTGATTTTCGTTGCTTGATATTCCCGGCCCTGGCTGCTGCCGGGAGCGTTCACTTTTTTCCGCGCACTAATTCTTCCACGTCCTCGATCTTGTCATAGAGCAGGTTGATTCTGCGCGCCAGCCCCTGGATTTCGGCATGTGCCCTCCGGTTCACGTCAAAGTCGAGTTCATTGCGCAGGCGGTCCTTCTTGTCCTGGCGATTCTGGCTCATCATGATAACGGGGGCCTGTATCGCCGCGATCATAGACAAGAACAGGTTGAGCAGAATGAACGGGTAAGGGTCCCATGCATTGCCCTTCAATTCGACGTTGATGAGCGTATATAAAACGAGCACAAATCCGAAAATGATGATGAAGTTCCAGGAGCCGCCAAATGAGGCAACGATGTCGGCAATTCGTTCCCCAAATGTCTGGGACTCTTCAAATACTTCGTTCGGGTTGCGTGCGGAGCGCAGGCGGACCAGTTTCTCGGTGGCATGGAACTGTCTGCCCATGACTTTCATGATATCCAGCCCGGCGTCCGGCTTGTTGCGAATCAGCACGGTGATGTCATTGAGATCCAGTTCGATGCACAGGGATTCCTCCACAGCCGTGGCCTCGGTCTGGTGCGGAGTCTGGGCCAGCATGGATGCGAAGCCGAACACGTCGCCCTTGATCGGTTCGTCCAGCAATACGATCTGGTTATCCTCGTCTATGGTCGAGACCTGAACCAGCCCCGATACCATGATGAAGGCGCGGTTGCTGGGATCGCCTATCTTGTATATCCGTTGACGCGGCGCAAACCTGCACAGTTCGACCTGGCTGGCGAGCACAGCCAATTCCTCCTTGTCGAGCAGGGAGAATAGCGAGACATCCTGGAGGACTTCCGGGCTACATGGCATAGATCACCGAACACTTTCCTGAACTATTCATATTTGTGTGCACAAGTTGGGTCGATTCGCTGCGGCTATCCTGTTTGCCGGGGAATTTTGCGGGGATATATCCGCCCGATAACCCTCGCCGCCATTCACTTCTCTTCCCGGATATCGACGCGGATCACCTCGCCCTCGATCACTTCACCCTTGATCGGATTGTTGGCGGCCGTCTCCTGTTCCATCGCGACGCTGCCGGGCGGATAGTTGCGCATCAGTCTGCGCAGCCCGCGGGTCTTCCACCACAGATAAGCCCAGCCCAGCGTACCGGCGACCACGATCACCGCGACCAGCACCACCGATAACATCAGGGCCAGGCCGATGACGGCTGCAGTTGCGACCACGGCGGCAAGATTGCACAGCGGATTGGGCAAAGAGGCATGCGGAAGATTTTTCATCTGTTCTTTTTCCGTGGGGATTGCATAACCTGCTGGTTCGAAGAGCCGGTCCAAATATCGGGTATCTTTTTCTTATTGCCGGATTGGGCATGCTTGTTCGCACTTAAGTTCACTGCAAATAATCATCGCGCCATGATACGCCTATGCAACGGAACATTCGCGGTGCGTGTCCAACGGCGGTGTCGGCCGGCATGACGACGGGCGGAACGGTTGTGCGCGGTCTCTGTATTGCACTTGCCTCACCGCGGGCGTTCCTGCGCCGATCCGGTATGCGGGTCTAGGCCTGCGTGCCGACCCTGGCCTTGGCACCGACCTTGGCAATGAATTTCTCCCTGTTGATCACGAACCGTTCATGCCGTCCTTTTGAAATCAGGTCCACTCCATCATGGGCTTCCACCGCAAAGGCGAGTTTGCGCCCGTCGACCGCGACCAACTCAACGGTTGCCGTCACCTCCATGCCGGGCGGTGTTGCGGCTTCGTGGCTGACGTCGATGTGCGTTCCCACCGTTTGTTCCCGCGGCCAGTCAATATGGGGTTTGATCGCCATGATGCAGGCCCATTCGAGAAATCCGACCAGGAAACCGGTTGCAAAGACTTCCGGCATCGCCAAAAATTCTTCCGACTCCGGATAGAGCGCCGGGACCGTTTTCGATTGCGGTATCACGAACTTGTGCTGGTATCTGATGCCCGGCCTTAAAGTTTCTTTCATTCGATACTCCGAGGATGCTGAAATTTTTCAGTTGTCCGGCAACAGGCTTTCCGGTTCGACTCTGCTCCCGGTGACCGCCACCACCTTGTGACGCGATTGTCCGCCCTGTTTGAGTTCGGTGTTGCGCAGCGGAACCGCAAACAGCTCGGCGATGAATTTCAACAGTGCATCGTTGGCGCGTCCCTCGATGGGCGGGGCGGCCAGCCTGATCTTGAGCGCCTCGCCGTGCAACCCGGCGATTTCGCTGTGCCTGGCACCCGGCTGTACATGCAGCGTAAGCATGATGGTCTCCCCGTTGCGGCGATACCAGCCGGATTGCCCGGGTATCATTTATAGCAATCGCACTGCCATGCTTTCCAGTAGCGCGATCGGCACCAGCAGTATGATCTGGCAGATCACCAGCAGCAGCAGCGGGGACAAATCGATGCGGCCGACCAGCGGCACAACTCTTTGCAGCGGACGCAGAAAGCGATAAGTGATCGCCGCAAGCATGGGGGCAAGCGGCGTAAACGGGTTGACCCACGACAGGATCGCCTGCGCCACCAGCGCGCTCATCAATAGGTAGACGCTGATTTTGACCAGCTTCACCGCGCTCAGCGCCAGCAATCCGAGCAGCGGGAAATGCACGAACGGATATCCGTCGAGCGACAGCGTCAGGCCCAGATAGGCAAACTCCACGAGCAGGGCAAGCAGCAGGCTAGCACTGTCCAGTTTCCACAGCGGCGGAATAAAGCGGCGCGCGCGCAATACCGCAAAATCGCTGATCGCCATGACGAATTCGCCAAGCGGATTGCGCATCGGGGCGCGCAACCATTGCATCAGAAAGCGGAACAGCAGCGCAACGGCGAATCCCTGCAGGAAAATATCAAGCAAAAATTGTATCGTTTGATTGAGCATCACGCCTTACCCAGTTCTTCGCCCATTTCGCGGGAGCGCGCCGCCGCCGCATGCGCGGCCTGTGCGATATGTTCGGCAACCTGGTTGGCGGAAAGGCTTAGTAACGCGCGCTCGGTGGTGCCGTTCTTGGACGTGACACGCTCGCGCAGCATGCTGATATCCTCTGCGCTGGATGCGGCAAGTTTGCTTGCGCCCAGAAATGTCGCAAGGCTCAAACGGCGTGCATCTTCGGCATTGAAGCCAAGGTCCTGCGCAGCTTGCTGCAAGGCCTCGATGAAATAAAATACATAGGCCGGGCCGCTTCCGGATATCGCCGTTACCGCATCCATCATGGCTTCATCCTCCAGCCACAGGGTTTCTCCCACCGCCGCCAGAATGCTTTGCGCCTGTTCGCGCTGCGCGGCACCGACCGCGGGCAGCGCGTACACGCCGGTCATGCCGCTGCGGATCAAGGCCGGCGTGTTGGGCATCGCGCGCACGACCGCCTGGGTGTTTGACCAGCGCGCCAGGTCGGTCGCAAGGATGCCAGCGGCGATCGAGATCAGCAACTGTCCCGACAGCAATGGCGCGAGCTCTTGTGCCACCGCCCTCAATTGTTGCGGCTTGACCGCAAAGACGATGATCTGGCTGCCGCTCACACCTTCGTCAAGGTTGGCAAACGCCTGTACCGCGTAATCCCGTTGCAGCCGCGCGCGATGGTCGGCATTGATTTCCACCGCGCTGATCTGTGCCGCGGTGTATCCCCTGCCTAGCAGGCCGCCGATCAACGCGGTTGCCATGTTGCCGCCGCCTATAATGCAAATGTTCATCTATTGTTCTCCATAATTCCGTGCGCCGAAAATCGCGGTGCCGATGCGCACGATGGTCGCGCCTTCCGCAATCGCTGCGGCAAAATCATGCGACATGCCCATCGATAACGTATCCAGCTGCAAGCCCTGCCGGTTCAGCTCATCGCGCAATTTTCGCAGCTGCGCGAAAGGCAGGCGCTGCGCGGCGATACCGCCGCCGGGTGCGGGAACCGTCATCAAGCCGCGCAATTTCAACCTGGGCAGTTTCGCGATGGCGTGTGCCAGGCCGCTGACTTCATTCGGGCGTACCCCGCTTTTGCTGTCTTCACCGCTGATGTTGACCTGCAAGCACACCTGCAAGTCCGGTAAGCGAGCGGGGCGTTGCGCGGACAAACGCTCCGCAATTTTCAGCCTGTCCACGCTGTGCACCCAGGCGAAATTTTCCGCGATGGCACGGGTCTTGTTGCTCTGGATCGGCCCGATGTAATGCCAGTCTATCGGCAAATCCTGTAGCGCGGCGATCTTGTCCATTGCTTCCTGCACGTAACTTTCCGCAAAGCACCTCTGTCCCGCACTGTATGCCGCGCGTATCTTGTCGGCCGCAAAAGTCTTGCTGACCGCCAGCAACTCCACTTCGCTTGCGCGGCGGCCCGCCTCGGCAGCCGCGGAAAAAATCGCGTCGCGCACGGCTTGCAAGTTGGAAGCGATTGTTGTCATAATCCCGTACGCAAAAACATTCCGCAAAACATTCCTAATTCGTGCGGCTCTGTATCAATTGCCAAGGGGCCGCCTTACCAAACCGGGACGATTATAATGGATATCACCGAACTGCTTGCCTTCAGCGTCAAAAACAAGGCTTCCGACCTGCATCTTTCCGCCGGTCTGCCGCCGATGATCCGCGTGCATGGCGACATCCGCAGGATCAACCTGCCGGCGCTGGAACACAAGGAAGTGCACGCGCTGGTGTATGACATCATGAATGACGGGCAGCGCAAGGCTTATGAGGAGAACAAGGAAATCGACTTCTCCTTCGAGGTTCCCGGGCTCGCTCGCTTTCGCGTCAACGCTTTCGTGCACAACCGCGGTGCCGGTGCCGTCATGCGCACCATTCCTTCCAAGATATTGTCGCTGGAAGACCTCAAGGCACCCAAGAGTTTCGAGGCGATTTCCGAATATCCGCGCGGCCTGGTGCTGGTCACCGGGCCGACCGGCTCCGGGAAATCCACCACGCTCGCGGCGATGGTCAACCATCGCAACGAAACCGAGCTGGGCCACATCCTGACCGTGGAAGACCCGATAGAATTCGTTCATGAAAGCAAGAAGTGCCTGATCAACCAGCGCGAAGTCGGCCCGCATACCCTGTCATTCCAGAATGCATTGCGCAGCGCGCTGCGTGAAGACCCGGACGTGATCCTGGTCGGTGAAATGCGCGATCTGGAGACCATACGCCTGGCGATGTCTGCCGCGGAAACCGGCCACCTGGTGTTCGGCACCCTGCACACCAGTTCGGCGGCCAAAACCATAGACCGTATCATCGATGTGTTCCCCGCCGACGAGAAGGAAATGGTGCGCGCGATGCTGTCCGAGTCGCTGCGCGCGGTGATTTCGCAAGCCCTGCTCAAAACCAAGGACGGAACGGGCCGGGTGGCTGCGCATGAGATCATGATTTGCACACCGGCGATCCGCAATCTGATCCGGGAAGCCAAAGTGCCGCAAATGTATTCGGCGATACAAACCGGCCAGTCGCTTGGTATGCAGACGCTGGACCAATGCCTCGCCACACTGATCAAGGAAAACAAGATCACCTCTGCGGAAGCACGCAGCAAGGCGGCCAATAAAGACTCGTTCCCCGGCTAACCGCAGTCTGCACATCAGGAGTCTTACATGGAAAGAGACCAAGCCACCGAACTGATACACAACTTGCTGCGGGGCATGATCAGCAAAAAGGCTTCCGACCTGTTCATCACGACCGGCTTCCCGCCGGCATTCAAGATCGATGGAAGAATGACCCCGGTTTCCAATCAGGCGCTCACGATGCAGCATACACAGGAACTGGCGCGCAGCATCATGAACGACCGCCAGGCAGCCGAGTTTGAAACGACCCATGAATGTAATTTTGCGATCAGCCCGCACAGCATCGGCCGGTTTCGTGTCAATGTGTTTCTGCAGCAGCAGCGCGTCGGCATGGTGCTGCGCACCATCACGACCAAAATTCCCGATCTTGACGAATTGGGCATGCCGCCGGTGCTCAAGGACATCGTGATGACCAAGCGCGGTCTGGTGATCGTGGTCGGCGGCACTGGTTCCGGCAAGTCGACCACGCTGGCCGGGATGATCGGTCACCGCAACAAAAACAGCTATGGCCACATCATCACCATCGAAGACCCGGTGGAGTTTGTGCATGAACATATCCACTGCATCATCACGCACCGCGAGGTCGGCGTGGATACCGACTCCTGGCACAACGCGCTGAAGAACACCCTGCGCCAGGCACCCGATGTGATCCTGATCGGGGAAATCCGCGATGCGGAAACGATGGAATATGCGGTCGCGTTTGCGGAAACAGGACACCTGTGTCTGGCTACGCTGCATGCAAACAGCGCCAATCAGGCGCTGGATCGCATCATCAACTTTTTTCCGGAAGAGCGCCGCACGCAGCTGCTGATGGATCTGTCGCTCAATGTCAAGGCGTTTATTTCGCAGCGATTGATCCCGAGAAAAGACGGAACGGGCCGCACTGCCGCGATTGAAATCATGCTCAACTCGCCGCTGATCGCCGACCTGATCTTCAAGGGCGAAGTGAACCAGATCAAGGGGGTGATGGCGCAATCGCGCGAACTGGGCATGGAGACCTTTGACGGCGCGCTGTTCAGCTTGTACGAATCGGGCATGATCTCCTATGAGGAAGCCCTGAAGAACGCAGACTCGGTCAATGATCTGCGGCTGCGCATCAAACTGGAAAGCAAGCTGACTACGGACCGGAACCTGATGAGCGGCACCGAAAATATGAAGCTTGATTGATTTGCAGCCGGAAAGGTTTGCGGAAAAACGGAATGCCCGAGCGCTCGGCTGCCCCGGTTTTGCTAAACCCCTCGATTGCCGGCCGTGCCGGGCCGGTTGCTTCCCGGACACGATCTTGTACTCCAGCAAGCGGCATTCGATCGCGCCGTTGAACAGCGGAGTGCGTTTCGAGGGAGACAGCCGCATCAGCTTTAGTATGGCCTTGTCGGCGGTGAACAGATAAGCCGTCCAGCCGCCGAATTTCCTTTTCAGCGCATCGCCCAGCTTCGGATAAAGCTCCGCCAGTTCATCCAGCTCGCCCATGCGCTCGCCGTAGGGCAGGTTGGCCACCAGCATGCCGTGCTCCGCGGGTGCGGAGATTTCCAGCACATTGGCCTGTTTGAGTTCCACGCATTCCGACAATCCCGCCTCAGCCAGGTTGCGCGACGCCGTCTTCAGCGCGTCACCGTACAGATCGCTGCCATAAAGTTTCAGCGGCCCGGCCGGCAGCTGTGCGGCAATCGCCTGTTCGCGCATCGCATTCCATGTTGCCGCCTCGAAATTCTTGAGTATTTCAAATGCAAAATGGCGCGCGATGCCGGGCTGGATATTGAGCGACATCTGTGCCGCCTCGATCAGGAACGTGCCGCTGCCGCACATCGGGTCGAGCAACGGTATGCCGGGCTGCCAGTTCATCAGGCGCAAAATGCCCGCCGCGAGATTTTCGCGGATCGGGGCAATGTTGGTGTGCGAACGCACGCCGCGCTTGAACAGCGCGTCGCCCGAAGTGTCCAGATACAGCATCAGCTTGTCGTCCTCGATGAACACATGGATGCGCATGTCCGGTTCCACGGTGTCCACGCTGGGCCGTTCGCTGCAGTGCGCGCGGAAGCGGTCGCACACGGCATCCTTGACCAGCAGCGTGATGAACTCCAGGCTTTTCAGCGGGCAGCGGATCGCGGTGGTATTCACGCGTATGGTATGGGTCACATCGAACCAGCGCTGCCATTGCAATTGGAATGCTGCCTGGTAGATATCCTGCTCGGTGCGGTATTGCGTTTCCTTGACGCGCCACAGGATGCGGCTGGCGATGCGGCTCTCCAGATTGGCCCGGTAACACAGCGCCCAGTCGCCGGAGAAACCCACGCCGCCTTCGGTACCGCGCACATTCTGCCCGCCCATCTTGTCCAGATCGGCCAGCAGGATAGCTTCCAGGCCGCGCGGGCAGGGGGCGAAAAAATCAGGCATAAATCGGCTAAATCAGAACGGCTTGACGGTGACCAGGATCACGATCGCCGTCAGGATCAGCACCGGAATTTCGTTGAACCAGCGGTAGAACACATGGCTGTGGGCGTTCCGGCCGGCGGCGAACTGTTTGACCAGTATGCCGCAGTAGTAGTGATAGACTATCAACAGCAGCACCAGAAATAATTTGGCGTGCAACCAGCCGCCGCTGAAGCCATAGCCCAGCCACAGCCATAGCCCGAAACCCAAAGCGAGCCACGCAATCGGGGTGACGAAGCGGTACAGCTTGCCTTCCATCAGCTGCAGCCGCGCGATTTCCGCGGGTTCGGTCGCCATCGCGTGATTGACGAAAATTCGCGGCAGGTAGAACAGTCCGGCGAACCAGCTCACGACGAAGATGATATGAAACGCTTTAACCCATAACATGGCGAAGATCCTTTAGCGTGTTTCGCTTGGCTATCGCCGCCTTCAGAAGGCTGCTGCATTATTATCCGGCATGCCGACCTGGTCTAGCCCAGCGGGCATAGCCGCCGTTCAGGTTCAGCACGTTCCTGAAGCCCATCATCTGCAGAACGGCACAGGCCATCGCGGAACGGCCGCCGGTTGCGCAGTAACGATGACCTGGCCATCGCGTGCGGCAGTCAGTTCCGGCAAGTGCTTGGGATAAGCCGGGTCGGCGGCTGCCTCGATGATGCCGCGCGGCACCAGGTGGGCGCCCTTGATGTGGCCATTCTCATATTCTCCGTGTTCGCGCACGTCGATCAACAGCAGGTCATCCTTTTTGTTGAGCTTGTCGACCAGTTCCTGCGGGGTGATTTCCGTGATGCAGGATTTCGCGGCGCGGACAAAGTCCATCAGGCTCATCGGCTGTTCCGGTTTGAAGGTATTGTACATCTGTCGTTCTCCTGTACTCGTTCTGAAAGTATTCATCATGCGCCGGGCCGGTCCTGGAAGGTGACATTGAAATCAGCGCCCGGGACAAAGCTGCCGTTTCCCTCGCCGGTTCGGACGCTCCTACTGCGCGAGCCTCCGCCGGAACAGCACCAGCGACACATAGAACCCGACCAGCGTATAGCCGAGCAGCACGACCACATGCAAAAGAAATTGTGCGGGAATCGCGTTATTCAACAGCGGCCGGGCCAGGTCGACGGCGTGAGTCAGTGGCAGCACCGACGACACATGCTGCAAAAGCGGCGGCAATTGTTTGACCGGAAAAAACACGCCGCATAATAGCACCATCGGGGTGACCAGCAGCGTGAAGTAGTACATGAAAAAATCGTAACCCGGCGCGAGCGCGGTGACGATCAGCCCCAGCGCGGCGAAACACAGCCCGACCAGCAGAGCGAGAGGAATGATCCACAACGACAGCAGCGTGTGCGACATCCCGAGCAGCCAGATCACCAGCAGCACGGCCAGGCCGGAAAGCAGGCTTTTGCTCCCCGCCCATGCCATTTCCGAGAACACGATGTCGTCCAGCGTGACGGGTGTGTTGAGGATCGCATCCCAGGTGCGCTGCTCATGCATGCGCGAGAATCCGGAATACAACGCCTCGAAGCTGGCGCTGTTCATCGTGCTGTAGCACACGATGCCCGCCGAAAGAAACGCCATGTAGGACATGCCGCCTATTTTCGGCAGCATGCCGCCCAGGCCGTAGCCCATGCCCAGCATGTAAATCACCGGGTCGGCGAGATTGCCGAGTATCGCGGGGCCGGCCATTTTCTTCCACACCAGATAGTTGCGCCGCCAGATCGGGATGAAGCGGCGGCTGAACTGCGGCAGCGCGAAGTTTCGGTTATTCATTTCAGCTTGTCCTGTTCCACCGCGGCGATGGCATCGGCCGGACTGATCACGCCGAGCCCGCGCGCATACACGCAGCCCTTCGAAGTGCCTTCCGCAGCGACGCGCTCATTGCTGATGAAAACATGTTTCATATAAAAATACTTTTCGTCCCAGTGGGTCACCTCCAGTTCCACGCGGAAGCGCTGGAACAGCCCAAGCGGCTTCTTGTAGGTCATCGTGTGTTCTGCGATGACCGGAATCCAGTTGCGTCTGAACATCGCCTTCAGCAGTCCGGTGCGGATGAACAGGTCGACACGGTTGAGGTCGCAGATGGTCAGGTAACGGCCGTTGTTCATGTGGAAATTGATATCCAGATCGTTCGGCAACACGCGCAGGCTCAGCCTGCTCAGCGAGTTGCCGATCCCGAGCGGCTCGCGGAACTGCGACAAAACGAACACATACAGCATGCGGAAGATCAGATTCATTCGCGCATTTCCCTTCCGGTCAGTTTAAGAAAGACATCTTCCAGATTGGCCGGCCGGTGCAGGTAGCGCAGCTCGGGATGTTGCTGCAATTCAAGCAGCAACGGCTGCGCATCTTCCACATAGCAGAACACCGACTCGCCGCTTACCTCGAAGCGCTGCGCATGGCGCGCCGCATGATGTTGCGCCCAGGCCGCCGCCTGTTCGCCGAACACCTCGACCACCTGCGGCTCGATGTTCTGCGCGATCAGCTCGCGTGGAGGACCTTCACTGATGATGCGCCCGTTGTCCATCACCGCCAGCCGGTGGCACAGCCGCTCCGCCTCATCCATAAAGTGCGTGGTTAGCAGCAGGGTCTTGCCGCGCGCGGTCAGTTCGCGCAGGCGCTGCCAGATAAGGTGGCGCGCCTGCGGATCGAGACCGGTGGTCGGCTCGTCGAGGAAGATCACATCGGGATCGTTCACCAGCGCTCGCGCGAGCGTCAGGCGGCGCTGCATGCCCCCGGACAGCGTAGGCACTTTTACGTCGCGCTTGTGGGTCAGGTTGGCGAACTCCAGCAATTCCGGCAAACGCGCTTCGATCTCGCTGTCCTTCATGCCGAAATAGCGTCCATACACCAGCAGGTTTTCGGCCACGGTGAAATCGGGGTCAAGATTGTCGATCTGCGGCACCACACCGACGCGCATCCGTGCCTCGCGCGCCTGCTGCGGCACGGCGTGATCCAGCAATTGCAATTCGCCCGAATCAGGCGCGATCAGGCCGAGCATCAGGCGCAGCGTGGTGGTCTTGCCCGCGCCGTTCGGCCCGAGCAGGCCGAAACACTCGCCGCGCGGTATGGACAGATTCAGCCCGTCCACCACGACCTGTTCGCCGTAGCATTTGCACAGGTTGCGCACGCTCAGTATTGCGCTCATACCGGATGCCCGTTGAATGCATGCAGCACGATCTGCTTGAGCTGACTCAGCCGACCGTGGAAAAAATGCCCCGCCTCCGGCACCACCACGACGGGCAGGTGCAGCGGACGCGCCCAGTCGAGCACATCGGCCAGCGGCACGACCTCGTCCAGTTCGCCATGCACCAGCAGCGTGTCATGCCGCACGGTGGGCATATCGAATCGGCCCACCGCAGGCGCGATCAGCACCAGGCGGTGCGGATGCGGATGCAGATGCTGCGCGGCGCGCGCCTGCACATAGCCGCCGAAGGAAAAGCCGGACAGGATCAGCGGCAGGTCGCCGTATTCCTGTCGCGCGTGGTGCACGACTGCCAGCACGTCCCCGGTCTCGCCGTCGCCGCTGTCGAACTCGCCTTCACTGGCGCCGACGCCGCGGAAGTTGAAGCGCAGTGCTATGAATCCCAGTTCCACAAAGGATTTTGCCAGGGTGGTGACAACCTTGTTTTCCATCGTGCCCCCCATGGTCGGCAGCGGATGCGCGACCACCGCGATCGCGCGAGGTTCCCCGTCGGGCAGGTGCGCGGCACCTTCAGGGTCCGGCCGGGCCGGTGATGGAGAATTGTTTCAGGATAGGCATTTATCTTCGTGCATCTGAATTCTGGCGGAATGGTTAGGCCAATTGAGGACGTGTGAGTGATAGATTTTGACCCAAATTGAGTCAACTAGTTTGTGTTTTAGTTACCGGAAACCGGACAGTCTGCGAAGTGTCGCTCCCGACACACACCGGACATGGACGTTGGCGACTATAAATAGTCCGTTCCCGACCCCGAAGGGGACATTAGACCATCTAAATTCTCTGCCCAATAGCGGTTATTGGTGACATTCAGCAATCGACAGA
>CAVWTZ010000123.1:0-69903 GCA_963757485.1 uncultured beta proteobacterium | reverse complement strand
ACGTATTCGGCCAGGGTGGTCAGGCCGGGCGCGCATCTGGGCGACATCGGCCATGCCATCCAGAGTTTCGTCGAGCCGCTGGGCTACAGCGTGGTGCGTGAATTTTGCGGCCACGGCATCGGGCGGCAATTCCACGAGGAACCGCAAGTGTTGCACTACGGCCGCCGGACCGGCATGAAGCTGGAAACCGGCATGATATTCACCATCGAGCCGATGATCAACGCCGGCAAGGCGGCCATCAAACAACTGGGCGACGGCTGGACGCGTGGTCACCAAGGATCACAGCCTCTCGGCGCAATAGGAGCACACCATACTGGTCACCGAGACAGGCTTTGAAGTGTTGACCTTTCCGACGGTTCCCCCCCCATTCCAGCTTAATTAATACCAGCAATATGTTGCTCCCTCTTTCTCCTGTGCTATTGCGCTCCCCTCTCCCGCGGTCAGCGGGAGAGGGGCCGGGGGAGAGGGTGCAAACCATGCCCGATATCGCCGCCATCCGTGACAGCCTGCGTGCAGCGCGCGCCGCATTGCACAGGGATTATGGCGCCCATGCGCGTCCCGCCATGTCGGCGCGCACAGCCGGCTGGTCGACCGATACCTGCGCCGCGTCTGGCAGCAACTCGCGATGCCGCCGGAACTGGCGCTGGTGGCGGTGGGTGGCTACGGGCGCGGCGAGCTGTATCCCAAGTCCGACATTGATCTGCTGATCCTGCTCGATCCGCAAGCCGGATGATGGCTTTGCAGCAACATTTGCATGCAACTGGTCGGCATGCTGTGGGACATCGGCCTGGAAGTCGGCCACAGCATACGCACCGTGGCGCAATGCATCGGCGAATCGGCTGACATCACCGTGCAAACCAACCTGATCGAGGCTCGTTTGCTCACCGGTGACATGAAGCTGTTCACTGCCCTGCACGAAGCAGTGCAACAGCATCTCGACCCGCGCCAATTCTTCCAGGCCAAATCGCATGAACAGCAGCAGCGGCATGTGCGCTTCGTGGAAACGGATTTCAACCTCGAGCCCAATCTCAAGGAAAGCCCCGGCGGTTTGCGCGACCTGCAAACCATCACCTGGATCAGCCGCGCCGCGGGCTTGGGCACGCGCTGGGCCGAACTTGCCCGGGCAGGATCTGATCAGCACGGCCGAGGCACGCCAGATCGCCCGGCATGACACGCTGCTGCAAACGCTGAGAATACGTCTGCATTATCTCGCCAATCGCCGCGAAGACCGTCTGATCTTCGAGTTCCAGACCCCGCTCGCCGAGCAGATGGGCATCACCGCCTCTGCCAATCGTCGTGCCAGCGAACATCTGATGCAGCGTTATTACCGCACCAAGGCTGGTGGTGCGCCAATTCAACTCCATCCTGCTGCAGAATCTGCACGACTACCTGTTCCGTGAAGAGCCGCCCCAGCACGCGCTGAACGCAACGGTTCAGGGTCGTCGGCACGCTGCTGGATATCCGCGACGAGCAATTGTTCGAGCAAGCGCCCGGAAGCGATTTTCGAATTGTTCCAGCTGATGCAAAACACCCGGAACTGACCGATCTTCAGCGCAAGAACGCTGCGCGCGCTGTGGCGCGCACAGCACCAGATCGATGCGGCGTTTCGCCGCAATCCGGTGAACCGGGCACATTTCATGGACATACTGCGCCAGCCGCAGGGTGTGCTGCACACGCTGCGGCGCATGAATCAGTACGGCGTACTCGGCCGCTATATCCCCGCGTTCGGGCGCATCGTCGGACAGCTGCAGCACGACCTGTTCCATGTCTACACCGTGGACGAGCACATCCTGATGGTGGTGCGCAACCTGCGCCGCTTCGCGGTGCCGGAATTTGCCCATGAACACCCGCACTGCAGCAGACTGATCGGCGAATTCGCCCGCCCCGAAGTGCTGTATGTCGCCGGACTGTTCCACGACATCGCGAAAGGACGCGGCGGCGACCATTCACAGCTCGGCAAGAAGGACGCCCGCGCCTTTTGCAAGCAGCACCTGCTCAGCCGCGACGACACCGATCTGGTGGTGTGGCTGGTCGAGAACCATCTGAGCCTTTCCGCCACCGCACAAAAACAGGATCTGTCCGACCCCGAGGTGATCGCAAGTTTCGCCGCCAAAATCAAGAACGAGCGCTACCTGGTCGCGCTGTATCTTTTGACGGTCGCGGATGTGCGCGGCACCAGCCCGAAAATCTGGAATGCCTGGAAAGCCAAGCTGATCGAAGACCTGTACCGCGCAACGCGGCGTTACCTGAAAGACGGCAAAGTCACCAACCTCCTCGACGATATCCGCAAACAGGCCGCGACCACGCTGAACCTGTATGCGATGGCACCGGAGTCCTACCAGCTGTTCTGGGCACAGCTCGATGACAGCTATTTCCTGGATCACGAGGCGCAGGAAATCGCCTGGCATACCCGCTTGCTGGCCTACAAGGTGAACACGCCGGATCCGGTGGTCAAGGCCCGGCTGAGCCGCGCCGGCGAGGGATTGCAGGTGATGGTGTACTGCACTGACCGGCGCGGGCTGTTCGCGCGCATCTGCGATTTCTTTGCGCGGATGAGTCTCACCATCGTCGAGGCCAAGATCCATACCACCCTGCACGGCTACGCGCTGAACAGTTTCCAGGTCATGGAAGCAGCGCGCAGCAATACCGCCTATCGCGACATCATGACCTATATCGAGTTCGAACTCGCGCAGCAGATCGTGCAAAACAAACCCCTGGCGCCTGCCTCCACAGGCAGGGTCAACCGCCAGCTGAAACACTTTCCGCTCGCCACCGAGGTCGAAATCAGGCCTGACAGCAGGGGCATGCATGTGCTTTCGCTGGTGGCCGGCGATCGTCCCGGCCTGCTGGCGCGCATCGCGCTGATTCTGGACAAGCACAACATCGATCTGCACCGTGCCAAGATCAACACGCTGGGCAGCCGTGCCGAGGATGTGTTCTGGATCAGCGGCGCGGACCTCGCCGAGCCCGAGCAAATAGGCGCACTGCGGAACGCGATACTGGCCGTTTGAGCGGTTGTCGTGCAAGACACAGGAGATAACCGTGAGAAGCAGATCTTGAATATTGCCATCATCGGCGGCGGCTACGCGGGCATGGCTGCCGCGGTCGAGCTGGCCGACTGCGGCAGCCCGGTCACGGTATTTGAAAGCGCCCGGCAACTCGGCGGACGCGCGCGCGGTGTGGATTACAACGAAACGCAGCTCGACAACGGCCAGCACCTAGTGCTCGGCTGTTATCGCCAGACCCTGCGCATGATCGAAAAAGTCGGCGGCAATATCGAAGCCGATTTCCTGCGCGTTCCGCTGCAACTGGATCTGCACGGCGAATTCTCGATGAAAGCGCCGCGGCTGCCCGCCCCGCTCCACCTGCTGGCCGGACTTCTCGGCGCAACAGGCCTGTCCCTGTCCGCACGGATCAGCGCCGCGCGCTTCATGCTCGAACTGCGCAGCATGAATTTCCGTTTGCCCTCCGACATCACGGTCGCCGCGCTGCTGGAACAACGCGGCCAGGATGCAGACCTCACGATGAAGCTCTGGGAACCACTGTGCCTCGCCGCGCTGAACACGCCGGTACACAAGGCTTCCGCACAGGTGCTGCTCAACGTGTTGCGCGACGCGCTGAACCGCTCGCGCGCTGACAGCGACATGCTGCTGCCGCGCGTCGACTTCACCGCGCTGTTCCCGCAACGCGCCGCAGGCTATGTCGAACGGCACGGCGGCAAGGTGCGCACCGCGTGCGGCGTGGAAGCGCTGCATGCGCGCGAGGACTGCATCGAAATCAGCACCGCGCTGGGTACAGAAAAATTCAGCCACGTGATCTGCGCCGCATCGCCTGTGGCTGCTGCCAAACTGCTGCGCCCTGTCGCGGCTGCCGCGGAAACCGTCGCGCAGATCGAGCGCCTTGAATATCAGCCGATCTACACGGTGTATCTGCAATATCCCCAACATATCAAGCTGCCGCATGCCATGCTCGCCCTGCACCAGCGCTGCAGCCAGTGGCTGTTCGACAAGGGACGCATCGCCGGCCAGCACGGCATGCTCGCCGCAGTGATCAGCGCAGAGGGCATCCACCAGGAATTGCCGCAGGAAGAGCTTGCAAAAAAAGTGATCGCGGAACTGCGCGAGGAATTCGGCATCGCAGATCAACCGCAATGGTATAAGGTCATCGCCGAAAAGCGCGCCACGTTCTGCTGCTCACCCAACCTGCAGCGTCCTTCACAACAAACGCCCCTGCCGCGCCTGCTGCTGGCGGGCGACTACACGGCGGGCGATTATCCCGCCACGCTGGAAGGCGCGGTGATGAGCGGGGTGAAATGCGCTGAAATACTTGTGGCTCAGTCTAGCAAATAAGTAGTCAGGAAATGCTCACCCGGTTTTTTTTAGAAGGCAGACATGATCGATGTCAGTTTTGGATAAGCACGCATTTATCATCGACCAATCCCCGCTACACGAAATTGGATATTTGCAACCTGGTTTTGTGGTTGGAAGCGGTTACTGTATCGGATGGCGATTGTGCAAGCGTGACTGAACCATAGCGACTGCGGACTCAACCGTTCGATGAACATACTAGCATTTGCGTAAGCAGAGGGAGCGTTGCAGATAAAGCAAAGACCACGAATCTATTATACGGAAACCCAGAAGGCGCTGATGTGGGACCGCTGGCAACTGCCTGAAAGCAGACGCCGAACAAGGGCAGCTCACGACACGCCCATTAGTCGGCCGGTAGTCAAGTGCAAAATAATACCATCGCAATCTGGTTGCTCTACAACGAAGCATAAAGCCATGCCACTATGTTTCCTGCAAACTTAACCGCACCCGTTTTCTCATTTAGTTGGTTGCGAAATAGATCGCACCACACACCCATTAGTCGGCCGGTAGTCAAGTGCAAAATAATACCATCGCAATCTGGTTGCTCTACAACGAAGCATAAAGCCATGCCACTATGTTTCCTGCAAACTTAACCGCACCCGTTTTCTCATTTAGTTGGTTGCGAAATAGATCGCACCACACACCCATCGAGATCAAGCTTGTCGTGATGTTTTACGACGGCCCTGATGGCTTTTGCCACCCCAGAGAAACGCTGGTTCCGAGACGTGTCCAAAGGGTTGTTTCACATTTCCGTGGCTATCGCTATAGCGACTCCAGTGCTAAAGTGGCTCACGACTTGGGCGATTCAGTGTTGCATAAAACAGATGGCACAAAGGCGGCGTCCAATCATTTACCGTGGTTGTAACTCCAGTGTCGGTGCCTGGCTCATCGCCTTTGGCCAAACTCTAAACAAAACATCTCTTCACATCGAAAGGCTGCTGCTCTCGCAGAATGTAATAACATGCCCGTGCCAGTTTGTGCGCAACGGACTTGAGCGCCACGACGCGATTGGTACGATTCTTCTTGCGCTCATAAAATCGTTTCGCTTCCGGGCAAAACCGTAATGCAAAGTTTGCCGCTTCCAAGAATGCCCACGCCAGATATTTATTTCCGTTCTTGGCGTTACCAGAGCCTTTCTTCTTGCCGTTGCTTTCATGCAGACTGTCTACACACCGACAGTAGGAACTGAAGTTCCCGACATTAGCAAAGCGCGAAATTGTCCCCGTTTCGAGCATGATCGTAGTAGCCAGTATCTGTCCTATGCCCGGTATTGTCTTGACCAACTGGTATTCGGCCTGCAATTTGACCTGTTCTTCCAATCGTTTCTCCAACACTACTATCTGTTGTTGCAGTGCTTGGCAGACTACCCGGTTAGACTCCATTGCCAACGCCACATCGGATTTCAACCCTAACGCCTCAATTCCTTCGGCCGTCATTGCCTTGATTTGGCGTTTATCCATTCGTCCGCCGGTTTCCCTCGCCAGAGTATTCTCGATGGATAGAATCTGCATCGTTCGACAGCGAACCAGTTGCATCCGCTTGCGCCCAAGATCTCGTATGGCACGCAATTCACGTGGGAAAATATAGCCCTCAGGTAATAATCCCAGGCGAAGCAGATGCGCCAGATAGGCAGCATCGGCAAAATCTCCGCTGTACTTCAGTCCTTCATATTTCTTCATCGCTGATGGGTGTGCCAAGTGCGCCTGATACCCCGCATCCATCAAGCCATCAATTAACCAATACCAGTTGTAGGTCGATTCGACCACTACACCAACCGTTTCATTTCGATGAGGTGCAAGCGCCGTCAGTATTTCATTCAGATTATTTGCTAGACGCTTTTGATAAAGAATTCGATCTTCTTCATCGGCTACAACCACTACACTGTTGTTCGAATGCAAATCAATTCCGATATACTTCTTCATGTCGGCCTCCTTGGGTTAAGTTTGGTTCGCACCTTAACTTTACCCTTGCTGCAGCTACGCAGCTAGGAGGCCGGCTACATGATTATCATTTGAGACATTAACCGAAATTGCCGTAAGGTTCCGCTCATCGGCTATTGTGTTGAAAAACTCTTTTTTCGCACCCCTCGGAAATTTTGCGAATTGCAGGTGTATAAGCAAATCGCACTTGTTCATCCATAGGGGTGTAGTTTAACGGCTCATGGTTGAGTTTAAGGATGGCGGGGGTATCCTCCCGTATCGAAAATTATTAAAGCCCTCTATGAGGCTAGAATTTTTTCAACACGACCTAAAAAAGAGTTTTTCAACACAATACGGCCTTACCGGACTCTGATGATTTTCAGAAGTGGTATCGGTTCAGCCTGCCGGAATGTCCGGTTCCAAGTTTTTCGACCCGTCACTTTCGACCGGTTTCGGCTATTCGGCTTCCATGTCATGACCGCTCGGGGTGTGCCACAAGCTCCCAGCCGCGATTGCTCCCGATAAGCTTCATTGCATCCAGGAAAGAATCTTTGGGTCCTTCCTCGTCCTGGCCCGGGTCTCTCCACGCGGCACACCCACGATGATCGGCGCGATCGCGGTATATTCGTCAGGTATGCCAAGTTCGGCTTTCACCTTGTGAATATTCAACGCGGCAACGGCAGAGCCGATAACACAACTGCCCAGTCCGATCGCGGTCGCCGCGAGCATCAGATTTTCCGCCGCCAGCCAGCAGTCGGCAGCCACGAACGGGCTGGATGGCTTGGCGCAGATGATGATCAGGGTATCGGCGCCATGGAAGATATTGAAATCCGGCCGGTTGAAGTGATCGAATGAATGCCTGACTCCCTGTGAAGTGCGGTGGCGCGCCTCTTCGACGAAGATCGGCTTGGCCTGATCGGATAAACGCTGCAACAGCGAATGGTTTTGCACCACGACGAATGCCCAAGGTTCCTCATGCATGGCCGTCGGGGCGCGCACGGCGGCTTCCAGCAATGTTTGAACAGTGTTGCGGTCAAGTTGGTCAGGTCTGTAGGACCTCACCGAGCGCCGTGCAAGAATGGCCTCGAACACGTTTTTTTTCGTGGCTTTTCGATGGCCGCCAAGGTCGACATCATGATAAATACCTCTTGAAATAAGGCAATTCAACATAGCATCAAAGCATCGCGGGATGTAATCAGTATCAGCACGTATGCGGGTGATGCGTTTGTCACGGAGTCTGATGCGATTGAACCGTGTCGGCCATGCGGGCGAGTTCCAGCAGGTTGGCTGCACCGGTTTTCAGCATCACGTGGGTGCGGTGGATTTCCACTGTCCGGTAGCTGATGCCAAGACGCTGGGCGATTTCCTTGTTGGTCTGCCCTGCAACGGCCAGCTTCAAGACTTCGCGTTCGCGTGCGGTAAGCTTTGCCAGCCGTGAGGAGATGGACTGGTAATCCTCGGCCTGTCTTTGCAGGAATGGACACTGCTCCAACGCATCCTGCACGCGGGCCAGCAATATCGATCCGTCTACAGGCTTGGTCAGGAAATCTATCGCGCCTGCCTTGACGGTGCGCACCGTTACCGGGATGGTGCCTTTCCCGGAAAGGAAGATTACCGGCAGTCGCACGTTTCGCCTTAGCAACTCTTCCTGCAACGCGGGTCCGTCCATGATGGGCATGTCCACGTCAAGTATGATGCATCCATCCTGGACACCGGGCGTGCAGACATCGAGAAACTCACTGGCACTACCAAATGCGGCAACAGTATGGCCAACCGCTTCCAGCATCATGGAGAGTGAATCTCTTATCGCTGCGTCATCGTCTATAACGTATATCATGGTACTGGCGTTCATGTTGCCAAAGGCAAGGTAAAGTGGAAAGTGGCGCCGGGACTCTCTTGCGGGTCAATCCAGAGCTGGCCGCCATTCGCTTCGATCAGCGAGCGGCTGATGGCAAGCCCCATGCCGATACCCTTGCTCTTGGTGGTGAAGAAGGGTTCGAATAGGCGCTCAAAATCCTCTTTCTTAACGCCCGGCCCATTGTCCTGTATTGTCACCTGGGCAACGCCTACATCCTTTATCGTACGCACGGTCACGATGATCGAAGGCAGCGGCACGCCAAATTCCTGCATGGCCTCGATGCCGTTGTGCACCAGATTGAGCAGCACCCTTTGTACGTGGGTGCGGTTGGCCAAGACCAAAGGCAGGTCCTGTTCCAGGCGTAGAATGGAATGGAACTGCAATTCGTGTTCTGACCTTGCCGTGTCCAGGACCTCAAGGATTTCCTTGTTGAGGTCAAATGCCTCGGTCGGAAACTCATTCATGCCTAAAAATTTGATCAGCTCTCGGATTGAGTCCCCGGCACGGTGAGCTTGCCGCTCGCTCCCCTCGATAGTTTTGCGGACTCTATCGAGTTCGGGCTTTTCGGCTTTCAACAGTATGCGCGCGGTCTTGTTATATGAAGCGATGGCCATCAGAGGCTGATTCAATTCATGGGCGATGGCTGAGGCGGTCTGGGCGGCTATTTGCAGTTTTTGCAACTCTGCCATTTTCTCCCGCCTGTCCATAAGCTCCTTTTCTAGCCTTTTCCGTTCGGTGATGTCGCGATTGATACCTGTCATGCGCAACGCTAGGCCATCCGAGTCGCGCGCGATTACTGCCCCCTCGCTGCATACCCACATGAATTCGCCGTTGAGTTTCCTCACGCGATGTTCAATCTGGTAAGCGGAAGCGTTGTGTCCTTTTATCGCCTTAATTATCGCTTCCTTCACGGCAAGCTGCTCTTCCTCCGGCACCAGTCCGGCAAGGGCGTTTATCGTGGTGATGGTCGGCACTTGCGCGCCACCGAGGAGTTGCGACCAGCCTTCCGACAGATAAACCTTCCCCGTCGTCAGGTCGTAGTTCCACAAAGCCAGGCGTGATGCCGCGATTGCCTCCTTGGCGCGAAGTTCGCTCTCAGTTAATTCCTTGGCCAGTTGATGGCTGCGTTGCGTTTCCAGCTTCAGCTGTTTGAAAAGAAAGATCAGAGCGGCGACAACAGTGGATGCAACCAGCAAAGCGGCCACGAAACCGGTAAACAGATAATCGTAGGTAACCTTTCCCTTCAGCATCAAGTCCATACCGCAAACGATGATTTCGGTTGCCGCCACGGAAACGAAAATGGAGACCAACCAGAGATTAAAGAGAGATAATTCCTGGAGTTGTTGCAGAATGGAAGTGCGCACGGCCAAATCTGGCTGCACAATGCCCGAACTGATCAATGACGGTGCGGAGGACCCAGCCGTTTTCGTGTAGTCCTCTTCCATTCTTGTCGATGCAACCTTTCCTGATCCTGTCGAAGAAACTTGTGCGGGCGCTTGCGGAGAGATATTGGACTTTCCCAGGTGGGAGTTGCTACTGGGCAATTTATCTTCCGGAAGCATCAGACTTTCTCTCTCTGGGTTGCCCAACGACCTGTGGCGAGGGAACCGGAAATGCCACCAAGCCGCAGAGACCTCCAAATCCGCCCACCGGGCCAGATTGCAACTATCCTTGATGGTCGCGCTTGCCTGAAGCATACACCCGGATCGAAACCGGTCGCAAAATATCACCTCTCCGACGAATATTACTCTGGATGCAACGGGGATATTCCCATTTTGAGCAATATACGTATTTTTACTTAGGCGTTCGCCCCTATTTGTTAAGTTGTAATGCTACTGTAAATTTGCTTTCAGATATTTGATAGGTCCTTGATCCCTAATATTAGGTGCGCACAATGAATCCAGCCAAGAAAGGTGATGCCGCAATCGAAATCGATTCATCCTCCCGCGCTGAATGGCAGGCACCACCGACACTGACATTGGATGAACGCGGCATGATCTGCGATTGCAGCAAAACCGGCGAAACGCTCTTTGGTTATCGCCTGAAGGATCTGGTCTGGCAGCCTGTTTCGAAGCTGTTGCCGGAACTTTCAGGAATCCAGCTGGTAAAAAATGGGCAATTCAATTCGCAGCTTGGTTTCATCAGCCGTTGCGGCCAGCCCTTCCTGGCAATAAACCGGCTAGGCAACGTCTTTCTGAACAATTTGCATTTCGTTCTGCTGAATTACGCAGGGAAATACGCCATAAGGGTGATATTGCAACCCTGCTGATAACAGAAATTTCTAACCGTCTATTATTTGGTATTTGGCCGTCGTGTTTCTGGAGTTTCGACAAGCTATCCAGAAATAGGAATGGAAGGGAGCGATCATGTTACGCATATTTGCCCGCTTCACGCAGTGCCTTCGTGACTATCACTATTACCGCAAATTTTTCATCCTAAATAATTATGTTTTCATAAACTTTCTGGCCATTTTTTAAGGAGAACGATCATGCCACATAAGTCTACCGACTCAAGCACCACGGGCGAGAAGGCCAAACCTTCCGCCACTCAGCATGAAATTGGGGATCAGACAGATCGCGAAGAAATGATTGCGGTCGCAGCTTATTTCCGCGCCGAGCATCGCGGTTTTGGTGGAGGTGATCCCGTCGAGGACTGGCTGGCCGCCGAAGTGGAGATCGATTCAATGCTCAACAGCCGCAACGCCATCAGCGCCCACTGATAATGAGAGGAAGATAGCGTTTAGCTGACGGTAAGGATAAAGCATCAGTGGCAACATAATATCCAATGACTTCATCAGCGACACGCTTGCTTTGATGCAAGGCATCAAAGATATACGGTTGCGCCTTTAACAGTCACCTACTGATGCTGCCATATCCAGTCCTCGATACACGCCAAGCTTAATTAATAACACAAACCCACACGATGATCCGCTCCGAACTAATCTCCAATCTCGCTCACAAGCATACCCAGTTCACCACTTCTGATTTTGAACTTGCCGTCAAAACCATTATTGACTCCATCCTTAATCAGTTGGCTCAAGGCGACAGAGTCGAATTGAGGGGGTTTGGCAGTTTCAGCGTTCGTACTAGGCCTGCAAGATTGGGGCTCAACCCTCGGACAGGTGAGAAAGTTCAAGTGCCTGAAAAGGCCGTGCTGAATTTCAGGCCGGGCGTTGAGTTAAGGGAGAGGGTGAACGGTGGGCAGGATAAATGAATCATCCTAAGTTTCGCCTTCGTTGCGATTATGAATGTCGATTTCTTGTGTCGAGGTGACGTGTTCAGCGAATACTCCGGGACGCCTGCGCATCAGCGTCAAAGACAGCGGTGCGGGATTGTCTGCGGAAAAGCTGGCACAGCGATTCCAGCCATTCAGCCGTCTCGGCCAAGAGATCGGTGTTAAGGAAGGAACAGGCATCGGCTTGGCAGTAAGCAAGAAATTGGTTGAACTGATGGGAGGCACCATCGGTGTGGAAAGCACCGTTGGAGTGGGCAGCGAATTCTGGATCGAACTGGATCGTGACGTTACGTCACAGCCTGCTGCAGTTATTGAACTGCACGAGGAAGCTGTTTCGCAGCCTAAGGATGATGTGGCAGGCTACACCCTGCTCTACGTGGAAGATAATCCGGCCAACTTGATGCTGGTCGAGCAAATAATTGAGGGTTGTCCCCGTATTCGCATGTTAAGCGCACGCGATGGAATCCGGGGCGTAGCACTTGCGCAAGAACAACTGCCGAATATTATTCTGATGGACATCAAGCTGCCCGGCATCAGCGGGATAGAAGCGATGACTCTTCTACGTAACGACCCGGCAACGAAACATATTCCCATTATCGCCCTGAGTGCTAATGCCATGCTTAGTGATATCGAGAAGGGGCTGGAGGCTGGCTTCTTCAGGTATCTCACCAAGCCCATCAAGATCAATGAATTTACGAAAGCGCTGGATGCGGCGATGGCATCTGTGGGAAATAAACAACCGTCAGGGTGAATGCAGCAGGCGTTGAACTCCTGTGTTATAGAAACTTGAACTACGGTTCACTCTCGTTTGCGGAACTTCATGGCATCAAGATTCGACGCTCCAAATAAGACCAACATCACAGGCCGGTTATGGCCGCTTGTTGCCGGTCACGACCGTCAGCTTTCTTACTGGATATTCTACACCTCGACCAACTGCAACTGGCACGTTGCGGAACTCTATGTTTACATTTTGATTGCCGGAAAGCTGCCACTCACGAATCGCAGTTATTGGTTGGAACATGATTGATTGTATTCGCTAATACAACTTTCCGCTTCCCTGCCTATAGTTGCCATGGTACTGCCACGTCAACAGTCAATGCCGGCTTTCCAAGCAGTTACCGCACGCAGCAGCGGACAACAAACCGTCCAGCCATGATTTCCAGCCCGGGTATTTTTTTCGCAACGCCGTGTTTTCCGCAGCTTGTATCCTGACGCTGTTCCGCCGGCTGGCCGGCTCCACGCCTGCTGCGAGCAGCGCGGCTCCCCGCAGGCTGGATTCGCTTTGCCGCAGGTGATGAACCTCGCAAGGCACGCAAGCGGCGATGCCTTGCTGCAAACAGGCCAGTTCCGACAATCCGCCGGAAAGGAATACACGCTCGATCGCGCCTTCGCGGCTGAACTCCTCCAGTATCCGCGTCACCCTGAAAATCACGGCTTCCAGCAGCAACGCGGCGATGCGTTGCCGCGACAGTTTTGCGACCGGCTCGGAATACCGCATGCCGATGTCGGTGCGGAAATACGGCGCGCCCAGACCGCTGGGTTCGGCAACGCAGTAGATATCGTCAGCCGCGAGATCTTCGACTCTGCATGCACCCACCGGATACGGCGCAAACGCGGCCGCGACGGAGTTGAGCGTGCCCTCGATCGCGAAATGCACATGCCGGGCGCTGTCCTGATAAACCAGCGTCTGCAGGTAACCGTTCGATGCCGGCTTTCCATCCGGCAGGCCGCGGATCACAAAGCAGCCGGTGCCCAGATTGACCAGGGCTTCTGGCTGGTCGGCGCGGACGCTGGCAAATAGCGCGGCCGACTGGTCGCCGACACTGGCTTGCAGAACCAGTCCGTTTTCCAATTGCAGCCCGATGCCTGCGGAAGGCTTGATCTCCGGCAATATGTCGACGGGAATATCGAACAGCCTGCAAAGCTGCGCTGACCATCGTTGTTCCCGGATGTCCATCAGTTGCGTGCGCGCCGCCATCGATGCATCGGTGACGAAATACGCGGCGCCGGTCAGGCGCCAGATCAGGAACGTATCCAGCGTGCCGGCACGCAGTTCGCCGCGCTCGAGCCGCGCCCGCCATCCCGGATTTTTCTGCAGCACCACGCGCAGTTTGGCCGCAAAATAATACGGTGTCAGCGGCAAACCGGAAAGACTGCGGACAAGGTTCTCGTGCGCCCGCAACGCGGCACAGCTTGCCAGTCCGCGATTGTCCTGCCACGAAATCAGCGGTGTCAGCGGTTTGCCGGTGGATTGCTCCCAGACCAGAAAGGACGAACGCTGGCTGCACAGGCCCAGTGACGTGCAGTCTCCGGCCTGCGCGATGCAGTCGTCGAGCGCCTGCTCGGCCGTCTCCGCATAGGCCAGCGCATCGCTTTCGTAATGCCCGTCACTCGCGTTGATTTCCGGTGCGTGGCGTACAACCAGATGGCCGATTTCGCCGCGCCGATCCAGCAAGCCCGCCTTGATCAATGTGGTGCCGAGATCAAGGGCGATGGCGGAAATGCGGTCGGCAGGGAGCATGTCAGTCAGGTTTCGCGGACCTGTTCCGGATCCGGGTTCGCAAAAATGGACAAGGCATCGTCACGAAACACATGCACGGAATCTGTCGCCTCATGTTCCTGTCACCGTACTGCGGTCCGGCTGCTCCGCAGCGCGACCGTGCCGGCAACTGACAGCGCGAGGAAAATAGTCAATTGATTTGCTTTCATGATGACCCCCTGAAGTAACCAATAAAACTGCGAAGCGGGTCTTGAAAAAAACCCGGTTATCGTCGGCCTGTTTCCCTATTCTGGCTTCGACGAAGTCCCGTGTTCATCGCCGGGATAATGCTCATCTGCCGGTTTGCCGTTGTTGTCCCGGTGATCCGGCTTGCTGCCCTGTTTGCGGTCGGATTGATCGCTCTTCTGCTTGTCCTCCTTTTTCTTGCTGTCAGCCTTGGCTTCCGGCTTCCCGTTGACGGGTTGATTCACCGGTTCCCTGTTCACCTGTTTGTCCGCAGGCTTCGTGTTCGCCGGCACGGGCTTTTTGTTCGACGGCTGGTCAGATGGATTCAGGTAGCCGGCGATACCATGACGATCCGGCTGTACCTGTTTGCCGCCGCGCGCAGCAGCGGGTTGATTGGCATTCCCATCGGCAGGCTGGGCCTGCTCGCGGTACTGTTCCTGCTGTGAATGTTGCTGTTCCCCGCGCTGATGCCGTTCCTCGCGTTGATACTGGGGTCGCGGATGATCCTCGTAGCGTCCGGCCTGGAACAGTTGGATGCCGCGCAGGTAACCGCTCCAGAACAGCCCGTACCTTGGGCCATTGCATACCCCCTGGTATTCCTGGTTGTTCTGGCCGGCATAAAGCCCCGAGTCATAGCTGCAGTAATGATTGTTGCCCTGGCTCCAGCCGTCGCGATAACCCGGCAGGTCCTCTCCGCTGCCGTAGCCGCGGCACAGGCCGGCAATCTCGCGAGCCTGGTAGGGGCTGCCTGATTCCCCGTCAGACAGCCCAACCTCGAACAAGTCGTCGTTGGTGCAGGCCTGCAGTGCGCCGACCCTGAACTCACTGCGATCCTCATCGTGGCGCAGGCGAGCCAGTTCTTCAAGAAGATCGTGGTAACCGTGCGGATCCTTCTCGTTAGCCAGGTCTTTTCGCACCTGATCCAGTTTGTATTCGATATTCTGGTCGTTGGCGCGTGCCTGGCGCAGATCCAGCCCCAGCCTGTAGCGGTTCTGGAAGTCAATTGCGGTATCGGCAGGGCACACACCCCGGTAGGGATAGCCGGCCAGCCCCTGCCTGAGTCCGTTGTCCGGCGTGCAGTATTGCCTTATCCCCTGCTCCCAGCCAACCCGGTAGCCGGGCGCAACATCCGCCGGGCAGATATCCTGGAATGCCTGTCCGGCGATGCCGGCACGGTAACCATTGTCGCTCGTGCAATAGCTGCGGATGCCTTGGTTCCAGCCGGTCTGGTAGGCGTTGGCATCCGGTGCAATCTGGTACTCGCTGCAGCGCTTGCGGTAGCTATCCAGGTTGGTGAAATAGATTCCCCGCGCGCCGTCGTTGTAGCCTATGGTGCGCCAGTCAGCGTTCTCGCAATCCTTTTTCGACATCGAGGCACAACCGGCCAGCGTGCCGGCCAGCCACAGCATCGCGAGCGTGTAGAACAGTCTGTACATGATTTCCCTCCCTGGATTTCAGGTTCATTGTAGCTGAACGAGGCGCAACCCGACCACCGTCAGTCGGATTTCGCGATCGGTTCCGTGTCATCGCGATCCCGGGCACGGACCATGAACGCCGAGATGCGATGCATCGTGCCGTCGGAAAGCCTGGCGAGAATTGACAACGGCATGCGGCGGCGCAGCAGGTCGTCCCGATGGACGACCATTTCATTGCGCGCGCAATGCAGCAAATCCGCGTATAGGAACGGCAATGCGGGAACGATGCGCTCGGCCAATTGCGGCTCGCCCGCTATGCTATCCAATACCTGTTCGACCCGTTTGCCGTGCCGGCGCATCAGCCACATAGCACATTCATGATCGATGCCCAACCGGTTTGCCCGTGCAGTGATCGCAGCCGACCATGACGCATAATCCGTTTCCGGCGCCCACGGCAATCTGCGTTCACTGGTCGCACAGCGCGTATCGACACCGAGTTGCCCGCACACCGTGTCGACGATGCATGCCGCGTCTTCCCGTGCCGAGGTGAGCTTGCCGCCTATCGAATAATGCACGCCGTTGCCGGCGGTCTTCAATTCCCAGTCGCGGCTGACATCCGACGGCGAGACTTCGCCGCTGCGCTTCATCACCCGCACGCCGGCATAGCTTGCCGCAATATCGGCTTCCGCCCATGCAGTCTTGAGGTAATGATTGGCTGCGGCAAGCAGATAGGCGATGTCTGCAGGCTCGACTGACACCTGGTCAAGATCGCCCTCGTAATCATTATCCGTGGTGCCCAGCAATGTCATGCCATACCAGGGGATCATGAAAAACACGCGGCCATCAGAAGGTGCTGTCAGCAGCAGCGCGTCTTCCTGCAGCGCCGCAGGCATGGCCAGGTGCACGCCCTTGGCCAGCCGGCACCAGTCGCGCCCTGGCTGCGATGCGCTCGCCCATTGCCCGGTGGCATGGACGATTTGCCTGGCCTGGATCTGCGCGCCGTGATGACTGAGCTGATCTTCAACCGTTGCGCCGCGCACCCGCCCGCCCGATTCCACCAGCCCGGTCAGCCGGCAGTAGTTTACGCACACCGCGCCCGCCGCCATCGCGCCGGCGATCAGTTCCAGCACCAGCCGCGCATCGTCGGTCTGCGCATCGCCGTAGGTAAAGCCGCCTTTCAATCCGTCGTCACTGAGGAAGGAAAAATGTTTGGCAAATTCGGCGCGGCCAAAATAACGATGGGCGATATCCGCACCAGGAAAGCCGGCAAGAATATCGTACAGCGTCAAACCGGCCTTCAGCTTTAGCCTGCCGATGCGGCTGTCCTTGAATATGGGCACGCCGAAACGCAGCGGCCAGACGCGATGAGGCGCCAGTTTCAGCAATAGCTGCCGTTCCTTTATCGCCTTCCTGACCAGTTTGAAATCGCAAGTTTCGAGGTAGCGCAAGCCGCCGTGTATCAGCTTGCTGGATGCGGAAGAAGTTCCTGAAGCCCAGTCGCGCTGTTCCACGATCGCGACCTTCAGGCCGCGCAAGGCCGCGTCATACGCGGTCCACGCACCGTAGATGCCGCCGCCGCAGACCAGCAGGTCGAAGTGTTTCCCGGCCAGCAACGCAAAATCGCGTTTCATCTATCGCGCATCTGCAGCGCCTTCTGCGGCACGTCGCTGATCAGGATATCCACGCCCAATTCCAGCGCCTTGCTGATTTCCGCATCGCTGTTGCAGGTGTAGACCGCGATGCGTTTGCCGTGATCGCGCAGCAGCTTGACGACAGATTCATCGAGCGACTTGATCGGCAGGCAAAGCCCGTGAAGGAAGGGTTGCCCGGCCAATATCTGCTTTGCATCCGCAAGCGTCTGGTCTTCCTCAAAATTGTAAACCAGTGGTATCCCTGAAGAAAGCTCGTGGGCATAGACGAGGCTGGCCAGGTTGAATGAAGAAACCATGATGGAATCATCGCTGACCGGGCCAACCAGCTCCAGGGTTTGCCGGATCTTGATTTCATGGCGATACACCAGTTCCCATTCGCGATTCTTGATTTCAAGCAGCAATCGGCTGCGCTTGCGGTAGGCATCGAGAAATTCTTTCAGGCTCATGATGCCTTCCGGTTTGGCACCCGCTGAAAAATGCGCGGCAAAATTCATCCCCTGCAACTGCGCATGATCGAAATCGTCGATGTGCTTCAGCGGATGACCGAGCTTGCCGAGGAAGCGGTCGTGCCACAGCACGGCGACTTCGTCGCGGCTGAGCTGCACGTCAGTCTCTATTCCGTCGATGGGGTATTCCAGCGCCTTGTCGAAAGCTGAGCGGGTATTCTCCGCAGCTTCCTTGTTGGCGCCACGGTGGGCGAAGATCAGGGATTTAGTCATGATGGTTTTTGAATTAATCCTGGCTTGATCTGCAAGTTAGTGTCTGGCTCAGCTTCCGCCTACGGCACAATCCGGAAGCTCGATTCGTCCGATAGCGGAAGTTTAACGCTTAGTTTTGCCGGGCTGCTCCGATTTACGGGAAGGTCGGTGGTATTGATGGGTTGGCTCTACTGAGCGTTTGCTATGGCAGTGGTCCATTCAGCGATCTCATTAATTGACGCAGAGGGTGCGTCAATATGACTTGAGTCCGGTTCATAAAGCTTGGTACGGGGATTCTTGGGTAGAGCATTGACCATCCGCTGCTTGGCTTCAATGAGGCCCGGATAGTCGTTTGTAGGGGCGATGTACAAGACAGGAATGGCCGGATTCATGTTTGTTACCGCAGCCATTTGATTCATTGCTCCCTCAGGGTCGAACCAAGTCAAGTACGATGAGGGCGATGTGATGATTGGATAGACTCCTTTTCCGCTCTCATAATCAAATAGTTTTGTCTTTTCATCGCCTTTGCCTTCGGCGATAAGTTTGCGGGCCAACGCCACAGAATCTCCCAGCTTTTCTCCGAATATAGGGCTGCCAACATTTCCTCCAGGGGCTATCGCAATAATTCCGTCAACCACATGCCTGTTGCCGAAATAGAGTGCGAACAACCCTCCTTGGCTATGTCCAGCAACAAAAAGTTTTTGGGCTCCCTTGCTGCGCAGTGAACTCAACGCCGATTCGACTTCCTTCTCTGCACCATTGACATTGACATCGTAATTTCGACGCCCAGACCAAGGCATTTCCAGATTTGCAACCAGAAACCCCTTCCCTTCAAGCGCAGAAGCCAGGTTCGAGACATGCTTCGCCGGCGACCCACCCTTGCCGTGCATGATTACTATTCCAATCTTGACGTGGCTGGCTTCTGCAATCGCTTTCTGCGGCAACAACAAGAACACAACTAAAAGGGCCGCGGTGATCTGGAGGCAGCGTAAAGAAGAAGCCATAGTTTATTCCTGTTTTTTCCTTGGGTGGGCTATCGGCGATGTAGAAAAGGTGTCATCGGCGCATCGTGCAGTGAAACAATTGGGATGTCAAATCGAACATCCAATCATGGCACATTTCAGGCCATCAGCGCATGCATAGCGCTGATGGCTCTTCACGAAATGTCCTATTCATTTGCGGCAACTATATCAATAAACCGCCGCATCAATACTTGAAAAGTTTAAACGCGGACTATTTGGGTTTTCAACCGTTATGGTCAACAATATCACCTCCCTAACCCATCGCAGTCAAGAAAATCCATGCGCCGCTCCCTAGCCAAATCCGTCACACCCCGGGAAGTCTGGTCCTGGGCGATGTACGACTTCGCGAACTCCGGCTATACCACGGTGGTCATCACCGCGATCTTCAATGCCTATTTCGTCTCGGTGGTGGCGGGCGACCAGCCATGGGCGACCTTCGCGTGGACGGCGGCATTGGCGGTGTCCTACGCCGCGATCATGGTCACTGCGCCGGTGATCGGCGCCTATGCGGATGCCTATGCCGCCAAGAAGAAACTGCTGGCGCTGACCACGATAGGCTGCGTGGGCTTTACCGCGCTGCTCGCGTTTTCCGGGCCGGGCAGCCTGTGGCTCACCATCCTGCTGATCGTGCTTTCCAATTTCTTTTATGGCAGCGGAGAAAATATCATCGCGGCCTTCCTGCCGGAACTGGCGACCGGGCGTTCGCTCGGCAAGGTGTCCGGATGGGGATGGAGCCTGGGTTATGTCGGCGGACTGGTCAGCTTGGGCGCCTGTCTTGCCTATGTGACCTGGGCTCAAAGTCATGGACAACACGCAGCGGATTTCGTGCCGGTGACGATGCTGATCACGGCCGCGCTGTTCGCGCTTTCCAGCGTGCCCACTTTTCTGTTCCTCAAGGAACGCGCCGTGCCGCAGCCGCATCTGCAGGGACTGAATCTGGCGCAGGAATCCTTCGCGCGGCTGATGCAAACCATCAAACACGCGAGGGATTACCGCGACCTGCGGCGCTTCCTGGTCTGCACGGTGTTCTATCAGGCGGGCATCCAGGCAGTGATCACGCTCGCCGCGATCTACGCGCAGCAGGCGATGCACTTCACCACCCAGCAGACCATCATGCTGATCTTCGTGGTCAACATCACCGCCGCGGTCGGCGCGTTCCTGTTCGGCCATTTGCAGGACCGTATCGGCCACATTCAGGCCATTGCATTGACGCTGGTTGGCTGGATCGTGATGGTCGGCCTGGCATGGGCCGCACAGGGTCCGACGATGTTCTGGTTCGCCGCCAACCTCGCGGGAATCTGCATGGGCTCCAGCCAGTCCGCGGGGCGGGCGCTGGTCGGACTGCTGAGCCCGGTCACGCGGCGTGCCGAATTTTTCGGACTATGGGGACTGGCGGTCAAGCTGTCGTCGATACTGGGGCCGCTGACTTACGGCCTGGTCAGCTGGATTTCGCAGGGCGACCATAGACTCGCGATCCTGATCACCGGCAGCTATTTTGTCGCGGGGCTGGCGATCCTGGCGGGGGTGAATGTCTGGCGCGGGAAGCGCGCTGCGCTGCGCACATAGCAACATAAATCGACTGCGCGAACCTGCATTGAGGTCGCGCGGTGCTCGTCATCCTCGTGTACTTCTATGTACACTCCGGTGCCTGTGCTCCGGGCTCCCCCAATGCCGGCCCGCTCGCTACGATTTCTGCGGCTATGTATAAGCTTGTGTCGCTTGCAATCAAGGCAGAGCGTCGATGAATCGCCGCATCGAAACCTTGAGTGACGCAAAATTCGGGTTGTACATCAGCCGCCGCAATATGCCGGCTTTCAGATTTTTTTCGGTGATCTCGCCCTGAAAGTCCTGCCCGGGATGCTTGAGGCACGCGTCGTATTTTTCCATATCGTCCGGATAATAATGCACGCAATTGGAATACTCCCCGTTAACACCGTAATGCCCGTCCTCCGGCGCTAGCACGATGGCGGTGTGCGCCGAGCTCAATATTTTCTGCCCGGGAAACACGCTGTTCACCAGTTCCAATTGATCTGCCGGAAAATCACGCGGAGAATTTTCCGGCTCGGTGGTGTAGATCACCAGCCTGCTGGATGGAGGGCACGCGTGTTTCATGAATTCAAATATCACCGATGTTTTGACTGTCATGTCATCCGCACTGGCGGCGATGAAAACCGGCATGTCCAGCCGGTGCCCCTGCAGTTTCCTGCCGAGCTCCCTGGTCAATGCATAGGCCTGGGCTGCGGCGTTGTTGGTAAAGGACTCATACTTGTAGATATCCAGGTCGGGTTTGATGTCCACCCACTTCGCGGAAGGTATCAGCCAGCTGTACAGCTTGTGCAATTTGGCCCAGGCGGCCCGTTGCGTTATCTTTAGCGCGGGGGAAAACAGGAACAGGCCGCGCACCCGGTTGTCGCGCAGGCCATGGTAGACGCTCAATGTCGCGCCGGTGGAGTATCCCGCCAGATAGACTTCATCGACCTCTTCGGCCAGCTGATACGCGCCATATGCGACCGTCTTGGCCCACTCCTGCCATGTCACATCGAGCAGATCACCCGGCTGTGTGCCATGCCCCGGCAACAATACCGCCATGACACGAAAGCCGTTCTGCCGGAAGAACCCGGCCAGATGACGCATCGCATAGGGCGAGTCGCTCAGGCCATGCGTGAGCAGCACGCCGCGACGGTAGGGTTTTTGTTGTCCGGGCGAAAAACCGGGCGGCGGCTTCAGCTCGAACGGCGCGTTGCCGTCCACTATTTTTTCCAGATCCGCAGCGCCCGCATGCACCCGGTAGAGCATGTCCCGGGTTCGCGCCACATAATCCGCAAATGCCAAACGGCTGCCGTTGGCCAATTCGCTTCCATGGAAGCGCGAGTTCAACCCGGATGGCCGGTGCCGCTTCTCAGGCGGCGGCGTTGCCAGCTTACTCACCTGCGCATTTCGCAATTTCTGCGTTGGTCTTTAAATCCAGGCAATGTCTCAGATCCAGATTTTTTGGCCTCACTGGTTTAGCGACGGCCGGCTTGCCGGTGGTCTTGTTCGTTTGGGAGGATTTCACTGGCAGCAAGGGCGCCTGGGCCGGTGCCATGGCAGGTTCCGTTGCAACAGGCTTTGCAGTTTCGGGTGTTGCTGCAGGCATTGCAGCAACGGGTTTTGGTGCAGCCGGTTTTGCCTCGGCCGGCTTTGGTGCCACCGGCTTTGGCGCAGGCGCCGCAACATGGGGTGGCAGCGGTTTCACAGCAACGGGCACCGGCTCCGGACCAATGAGATGAAGTTCGAGGGGATCCAGATAGACGAATGCGGCTCCGCCGATTATGATCAGGATCCCGACTAGTATCCAGGTTTTTTGTTTGGACGAGAGGCTCATTTTTTCCTTTCCGAAGCAGAATCCGCATTCCATGTAATATCGGCCGATCTACCCTGATACGATAAACTGCAATGCCCGCGCTGGCAATCACCACCGGTAATTTATTCTTCCCAAAACGCGTTTTGTTTGTTGAAGCGTTGTATGGTTTTGCGCAATACATAGAGCTGATGAGACAGGTCGTGCGCGATCCACCCCCGGGACAAAGTGACGGCCTCCAGAACTGACCTATCCTGCTGCTCGGCCAGCCCATCCAGCAGGCGATGCGCCACCGCGATGTCGTTGATCAGCCCGAGCACGTCCTGCACTTCGCTCAACGCGGCAAGGAAAGAACCGGCTTTTTGCCTGTCATAAAAAGACGCGAAAAATTCCGCGCTGTACCTGAGTTTCTTTGCAAGGATGCGCAGCGCATGCAGCTGCGCGGCTTCGGCAGTATCCAGCTGATGTCCGGACAGTGCAAACCGTTTGGCCAGCTTGCGCAAACGCCGTGTTGCGAAATCCCGCGCAAGCGGAACGGTTTCCGGCTGCTGCTTCCAATAGTCGCCGTTCATCCAGATGGAGAAACGCAACAGCAGGCGCTGCATTTCACGCGCCTGTGCCGTGCCGCGCAGTTCCGCATAGCAGGCCGCGCGCTGCCGTTCGCTGGCCGCCAGCAAAGCCTGCAACCCCGCATGTCCGGCCATGCGCGCGCGCATCGGCTGCAGCGTTCCGGCGATGAAAACATCCCATTCGCGGATGCGCCCCAACGCGATGCACAAATCCGAGACAACCGTGTACAGGCCGGCCAACTGCGCGTCGGCGCGGACCTTCTGCGCGATGCGCAGCACCACGCGCAGGCGGCGCAGGGCGACGCGCATCTGATGCAGATATTCGTCATCATCGCTGCCCATCGCTCCGGACAGGTTGCCCTGAAAATGCTGCAGGCACGACCAGATCAGCGCTTGCAACACATCCGTCAGCGTGTCCGTCCTGGCAAAAACTGGCGCAACGCCCCTCAACGGTTGCCCGGCATATCCGGACAACAGGCGATAGCCCTGCTCCGCCTTGCTGACCGTTTCCAGTTCGAAAGGCACGACCTCCAGTATCTTCAGCGCCAGCTCGAACAACAGCCCCGGCTCGCCGGATTTCAATTCCAGTTCCAGCTCGCAGAGCGGCACGCTGTGCTGCTCTGTGCGCACTTCGCCCTGATCCATGCACAACTCGATTTGCGCGCCCTGAAAGTCCAGCATCCGGCTGTTGCGGGTAAAATCCGTAACGAAAACCGGCTGCAATTGCTTGCGCAACGACGGCCGCAAATGTTCGTCCCAGTCCACTTCCTGCGTTGCTGAAAAATCCAGTGCGGCGCGCTGCACCGGCACTTCCCACTCGTTGCGCCGGTGCAGCCCGGCCTGCACCGAACCGCCGCCCTTCAGGGTTTGCAGCCATTGCCGCCCGGCATGGCGCAGGCGCAACGCCATTTCGGATTTATGCAAGTCCAGTTTCGGGGTGTCGTAATAGATGTTTTGCAGACGACGCGTGACCGTGCGCGTCACGGAATATCTCTTGAGCAGCGCATGCCGCTTCAGCCTGGCAAGCTGCCCGGGGGCGATGCGCAATTTGAGTTCGGTTTCGACGGCCATGTCTGCCTCGGATGAATCGTCAGATGATTACTATAACAGGCTCTCGAAAAACTGACCCGGCCTGCCTATCGGCCAAGCATAGGAATACAATGCGCATATGCCTGTCCATAACGCCGACATCACCGCTATTTTCGAAGAGATCGCCGACCTGCTGGAAATCGAGGGGGCGAACCCGTTCCGCATCCGCGCCTACCGCAATGCCGCGCGCATCCTCGGCGACCTGCCGCAGGAAGCGCGCGCATTGGTGGAGCGCGGCGACGACCTGACCCGGCTGCCCGGCATCGGCGCCGATCTCGCCGCCAAGGTCAGCGAGATCGTCAGCACCGGGCACTGCAGTTTGCTCGACCGCCTGCGCAAGGAGCTGCCACCCGCGATCACCGAGCTGCTGAATATCCCGGGGCTGGGGCCCAAACGGGTGAAAGCGCTGTACCACGACCTCGACGTGCAGACCGTAGAACAGCTGCACCGTGCCGCCCAGGACGGCCGCATCCGCGCGCTGCCCGGCTTCGGCGCAAAAACCGAACAGAACATCCTGCAGGCGGTGCAGACCCACGCCAGCCAGAGCCGGCGCTTCAAGCTCGCCACGGCAGCGCAATATGCCGATGCGCTGCGCGCGTTCCTGCAGGGGATACCCGGCGTCAAGCAGGTGATCGTTGCCGGCAGCTTCCGGCGCATGCGCGAGACCGTCGGCGATCTGGACATCCTGGTCACTGCCGTGCCCGACAGCCCGGTGATGCAGCGCTTTACCGCCTACGACGAAATATCCGAAGTATTTTCCGCAGGCGAGACGCGCGCCAGCGTGCTGCTCAAATGCGGCATCCAGGTCGACCTGCGCGTGGTCGCGCAGGAAAGTTACGGCGCGGCGCTGCACTACTTCACCGGTTCCAAATCGCACAACATCGCGATCCGCCGCATCGCGCAGCAGCTCGGCCTGAAGATCAACGAATACGGGGTGTTCCGCGGCGCGAAGCGCATCGCCGGAGACAGCGAGGAATCGGTGTACCGCGCGGTCGGCCTGCCCTACATTCCGCCGGAACTGCGCGAGGACCGCGGCGAGATCGAGGCGGCACGCGCAGGACGCCTGCCGAAGCTGGTCGAGCTGTCCGACTTGCGCGGCGACCTGCATGCGCACACCAAAGCCACCGACGGCCACGACACCCTGCGCGACATGGCGCTGGCGGCCAGGGCACTCGGCATGGAGTACCTCGCGATCACAGAACACTCGCGCCATCTCACCATCGCGCACGGCCTCGACCCGGTCAGGCTGGCAAAACAGTGCGACGAGATCGACCAGCTCAACGCCGAGCTGAAAGGCATCACGCTGCTCAAGGGCATAGAGGTGGACATCCTCGAGGACGGCAGCCTCGATCTGCCGGATGCGGTACTGGCACGGCTCGACCTGGTGGTCGGCGCGGTGCACAGCCGCTTCGACCTGTCGCGCGCCAGGCAGACCGAGCGCATCCTGCGCGCGATGGATCACCCGCATTTCACACTGCTCGCCCACCCGAGCGGACGTCTGATCGAACAGCGCGAACCTTACGACGTGGACATGCTGCGCATCATCCGCCACGCAAAGCAGCGCGGCTGCTACCTCGAACTGAACGCCCACCCGGAACGCCTGGACCTGCTCGACAGCCAGTGCCAGAGCGCGAAGGAAGAAGGCGTGCTGGTCAGCATCAACTCGGACGCGCACAGCACCTACGATTTCGCCAACCTCAAGTACGGCGTCGGACAGGCGCGGCGCGGCTGGCTGGAAAAATCCGACGTGCTGAACACGCGTTCGTTGGCCGCATTGCGCAAGCTGCTGAAACGCACGATGTGATTTTGGGCATTTCAAGAAATTCACTTTTGCGGGATGAAGCGCAAGGAGCCGCGCAGTAAGCGACGAGACATATCAACTTGATAGGCGAGGAACGAACGAGCACGCGACGCCGCGATTCGCCCGGAAAATGAATTGATGGAATTGCCCATATGCTAACGCTAGCCTTTACCGGAGACATAATGCTGGGCCGCCTGGTCAACGAAAGGCTCGCGCGCATGCAACCGGAACAAGTGTGGGGCGACGTGCTGCCGCATCCGGCGCAGGCCGATTTGCGCATCGTCAATCTGGAATGCGCCCTCACCGCCCATCTCCAGCCCTGGTCACGCACCTGGAAGATGTTCCATTCCTGCGCCGACCCCGGGGCCGTGCGCGTGCTGCAGGTTGCGACATCGACGCCTGCACGCTCGCCAACAACCACATCCTCGATTACGAAGTACAGGGCATGCGCGACACCTTGCGCGTGCTCGACGCGGCCGGCATCCGCCATGCCGGCTGCCGGGGTCGATACGGAACAGGCTGCCGCCCCGGCGATGATCGAACCCGGGTCACCGGAAGAAGCCGGTGCTGCGCCGTGCCGCGTTGCGTTGCTTTCCTACACGGACAACGAACCGGTTTTTGCCGCCGGTGCAGATCACCCCGGCACCAACTACCTGGAAGTCTCGCCGGATGAGGCAACGCTGGCACGCATCGCAAACGACATTGAAAATGCACGTGCGCAGGGTGCCGACCTGGTGGTGTTCTCCAACCACTGGGGGGCGAATTTCGTCGAACGCCCTTCATCCAAATTCCGCAGCTTCGCCAGGCGCGTGATCGAACTCGGCGCCGACATCTACCACGGCCATAGCGCGCATATCTGCCAGGGTATCGAGATATACCGGGGCAAGCCGATACTCTACGACACCGGCAATTTCATCGACGACTACGCCGTCAATCCGCTGCTGCGCAACGACCGCTCCTGTCTGTTCAAAGTGATGGTCGAGCGCGGCAAGCTGTCCCGCATCGAACTGCTGCCGGTGTCGCTGAGCGTGGCCCATGTCGCGCTGGCGCGCGGCGGCGAATTCGAGGCGATCTGCGCGCACATGGAAATGCTGTGTACCGAATTCGGCACCAGGCTGATTTATGGTGACGATCGCCTGATATACGAGGCCTGACCATGCCATGGGATTTTGAATACTACCCGCCGGCCATGCAGCATCTGCCGCCGCCGGTGCGCGCCAAGGCAATAGCGATCGCCAATGCGCTGCTGGCCGAAGGACACGATGAGGGCAGCGCCATCCGCATCGCCATCGCCCGCGCCAAAGCATGGGCGTTGCACCATGGATTGATGCCGGAAGATTTGCCGTGATTGTCGCCGCCGAACTGGTGCGTGAAAAGCTGCGTCTGCGCCGTGAGAAATCTCGCCATTGATCTCCGAAAAAAGGAAGCAACATGAGCAACCTCGTGGTCGTCAACAATCCGCGCGACTGGCCGCTTTCAGTTCCGGGCGTGACTGTCGTGCCCGCGCGCGCCTACCTGACCGATCCGGCCTACGGCAGCGACAGCATTGCGCGGGTGTACAACCTGTGCAAGAGCTACCGCTACCAGACGCTGGGCTATTACGTTTCGCTGCTCGCCGAGGCGCGCGGCCACAAGCCGCTGCCGCGCGCGAGCACGATCGAGGACCTGCAATCGCAGAACATGGTGAAGCTGCTGACCGAAGGTCTCGACGAGCTGATCCAAAAATCGCTGACACCGATAAAGTCGGATAGCTTCGAGCTCGACATCTACTTCGGGCACAGCGCGGCGAGCCGCCATGAGCAGCTCAGCCGCCAGCTGTTCAGCCTGCTTCACGCGCCCCTGCTGCGTGCCAGTTTCGAGCGCATCAAGAAGCACTGGCGCATCCGCAATGTGCGGACTATTGCCGCCAGCGACATCCCGCCCCAGCAGCAGGAATTCGCGGTCCGGGCCACCACGGAATATTTCATGGGCCGCAGGCGGCGGAGCCGGAAACTTGCCCCCCGCTACAACCTCGCGATCCTGCATGACCCGGACAATCCGGAGCCGGCGTCCAATGCGAAAGCGCTGCACAAATTCGACAAGGCCGCGCACGCGCTGGGCATGCATGTGGAATTTATCACCAGGGCAGACTACGGGCGGCTCGCCGAATTCGACGCGCTGTTCATCCGCGACACCACCTTCGTCAACCACTACACCTACCGCTTCTCGCGGCGCGCGGCCGCCGAAGGACTGGTCGTGATCGATGATCCGGACTCTATCCTGAAATGCAACAACAAGGTCTATCTGGCCGAGATTCTCGCGCGCCACCGCATCCCCGCCCCCAAGACTTTGCTGGTGCACCGCGACAATGTGAAGCAGATCGCCGCCACGCTCGGTCTTCCGTGCGTGCTCAAGCAGCCGGACAGCTCGTTCTCGCTGGGCGTCGTGAAAGTGGAAACCGCGGAAGAGCTGCAAGCCAAGGTGAACGGCCTGCTCGACAAATCGGAACTGATCGTCGCCCAGGAATATCTGCCTACCGAATTCGACTGGCGCGTCGGCATCCTCGACAAGCGTGCGCTGTTTGTCGCGAAATACCACATGGTTCCCGGCCACTGGCAGATCATCCGCCACGGCGATGACAGGCATGACTTCGTCGAGGGGAAAACCGAAGCATTGTCCGTCGGCGCAGCGCCGGACCGCGTCGTGAAGATCGCACTGAGGGCGGCCGGGCTGATCGGGGACGGATTCTACGGTGTGGACATCAAGCAGATCGGCAAGCGCCTCTATGTGATCGAGATCAACGACAACCCCAATGTGGATGCCGGCAACGAGGACAGCGTGCTCAAGGACGCGCTCTACCGCGAAGTGATGGGTGTGTTCGTGAAGCGCATCGAAGCGCGCAAGCGGGGTGTGTTCCGATGAGACACCGTCCGGGCTGCATTCAATCGCGTCATCAGGATCGCCGGCCCCGCCGCGGCAGCGGCATGAACTGCTATGTTTTTGCGTTGTGGTCCAGCAACAGTTGAAACTCCTCCGGCGGCAGGGGTTTGGAAAACAGATTGCCCTGCGCATAGTCGCAACCGGCGACTGCCAGCAGGAAACGTTGCCCCTTCGTTTCCACCCCTTCCGCAATGACTTTGAGTCCCAGCTTGTGCGCCATCACGATGATCGCCTGCGACAAGGCCATGTTATTGGCGTCGGATTCAAGGTTTTTCACGAAAGACTGGTCTATTTTCAGGTAATCAATATCAAACTTTTTCAGGTAGGAAAGCGATGAATAGCCGGTACCGAAATCGTCGATCGCAACCTGTATTCCCGCGTCGCGAAACTTGAAAAAGCTGTCGGTAACTTCCGACTCCGCTTTCAGCAACAGTCCTTCCGTGATCTCGACCACTATGTTCTTTCCGGAAAGACCAAGATCGGCCAGATATGCGATCCATTCATCGAACATTTTCCCGCCATACTGAAACTGTATGGGCGATATGTTCACGCTGATCTGAAAATCGTCCTGGTAGCGTTTGCTCCATAAGCCCGCCCATCGGGCCGACTCCCTGAATACCCAGTCGCCGATCTCGTTGATGAGTCCGGCTTCTTCGGCCAGCGCGATGAATTCAACCGGGCCGACCATGCCCCGCTCCGGATGCTGCCAGCGGATAAGCGCTTCGACTTTGTGGATCTGTCCGGTCGACAACTCGATGATCGGTTGAAAATGAACACTGAATTGCCCGGCGTCTAGCGCGCCCCGCAAGTCGTTGATCATATGCAAGCGGTTCTGCGCTTCTATCTGCAGTGACCGGGTGAAATAACTGAAACGGTTGCGGCCCTTGCTCTTGGCCACATACATCGCCTGATCCGCATTCTTGACCAGCGAATCGATGTCGTCGGCATCGCTTGGATAAATGGTGATGCCGATGCTGGCCGATACATAGACCTCATCGCTGCCCAGCCGGAACGGCTCGGCCAGCCTGCCGACAATCTTTTGCGCAACATCCTCGACATGGCCGCTTTCGGAAATCGCGGACAGGATGACAGTAAACTCGTCCCCGCCCAGACGGGCCAGCGTATCCGATCCGCGCACACAGGAGCGGATGCGCCGGGCGGCTTCCTGCAGCAGCAGGTCTCCGACCGCATGCCCGAGCGTGTCGTTCACTTGCTTGAAATGATCAAGGTCGATCAGCAGCAGGGCCAAAGGAAGACATTCGCGATACGATTTCTTGATTTCCTGTCCAAGCCGGTCGTGGAACATGTTGCGATTGGGCAACCCGGTCAGCGTATCGAAGTTGGCCTGCTGCCAAATCAGCTCCTCTGATTTTTTCTTCTCGGTGATATCCCGGATCATGCCGCGGTATGCGACGATAGCTCCATCCCTGTCCTTCACGGCAGTATAACTGCAGAGCGTTGTTATCCTTTCACCGTTCCTTTTCTTGCAGATGACTTCCAGTTCCGCGAAGCCCTTTTTATCGACAAAGGCAAAGATGTTTGCCTTGTCTGCGGGGTAAGCGTAGATGTCCTTGCGCAAATCGGCAGCAAGCACCTCCTCCTTCGAGCCATAACCGAACATCCTTACCACCTGCTGGTTGACGTCGACAAAGTTTCCGTCCGCATTGCTGATAAACAGCCCGTCCAGGGACTCCTCGAAAAGCGAGCGGTACTTTTCCTCGCTTTCCCGCAGCGCGTTCTCGATCTGCTTCCTCTCGGTGATGTCGATATAGCTGGCCCGGATCAATCTGCGATTTTCCAAAGGCAGGCGAACCAGCGTGACCTCGCAAAGAATATCCCGCCCCCGGGCATTCCGCACCAGCCTTTCAAACTTGACTTGCTCGCCGGCCAGAGCACGCTCGCCGCGCTGGACATGCGTGTCCACCGCGGGTGCATCCGCAGGCTGGTTGGGCGCAATGAAATGTTTCGGGCCGCGGCACAACAATTCCTCGCGACTGCAGGCAAACAGCCGTTCCGCGCTGGATGTCGCGTCGATGAACAGATCGCTGTCCAGATCGTGGATCAGGATCGCCTCGGGCGCATCCGCAGCAAGCGTGCGGAAGCGAGCCTCGCTCTCGCGCAACGCGGTGTCCAGCCGCTTGCGCTCGCCGATGTCGCGGACGATATTGAACAGCAATTTTTTGCCTTCCAGCACGATTGCCCTGCTGCACACTTCGATCGGCAATACCGTGCCGTCCCTGTGCACCTGTGCCGATTCGTAAATCAGGAATTCCTGGCTCTGGGCTTTCTCGATCCGGCCGACCAGCTTGTCGGAAAACTCCGGCAGGATGAATTCCCCGATATGCTTCCCGAGCATTTCATCCCTGGTATAGCCCAGTCGTGCATGAGCGGTCTGGTTGATTTCCCTGATGAAACCATTTGGATCAAGGATAAACATGGAATCTGCCGCCAAATTGAATAGCACATGAAATCCGTCCTTCCCGATCATTAATCCCCCATTCCGTTTATATTCCGGCTTGCCGGTAACTGATGGCTGACGCCCGTATTGAATGCCGCCCGGCAGAATTGCATAACACTTTCCCGGTCCTCACCACGACAGGGTATTTGCAAATATGCCCGCACCTAATCTATCAGGCCATCCGGTTTTTTACCACGGAAAAATATACCGGCGGCAAATGCCGGCCGCAAACGGTTCATCGCTTGCATGACAGCAATGACAAACCGCCGTGTTGAAATCCTGCCCGGGCAGGTCCGTTCGCATGCCATCAAGAAAAACTTTCAAGACGGGCCGTTTTTTGAGTAGTATTGGCCATTCGTCACTACAATCCAAGGAAGCAAAATGAGAAATATTGCGATCGTCGCAGCGCTGGCCATGTTTTCCCTCGCGGCATGCAGCAAAAAGCCCGCTGAAGAACCCTTCGTTCCTGATCCGGTGATACCGTCTTCGGGCACCTTGCCCGCCGGTCACCCTGCCATCAATCCCAATAGCCAGGCTGATGCGCTCGCCAGGATGCCTGGAGCCTTCCAGTCGGAAAAGGGCACGGTAGTCAGCATCATCAACATACCCCAATTCACCTATCTGGAAGTCACGCAGAACGGCCAGTCCCGCTGGATTGCCGCCTCGACGGTCAGTGCAAAAAAGGGGGATGTCATCGAGTTTGACAGCGGCTCAACCGTGGCTAACTTCACCAGCAAAGCATTGAACCGCACCTTCCCCAGCCTCACCTTCGTCAATCATGTAACCGTTCTCGACGGAAAATGATCGCCCTGCTTCCCGATGATGCGGCCCGCGCCGGGGGGCGCAACGCTTTCCGGTGGACGATAGCAAGCCGGTAATCGATCATCCGCGCGCACTGTCTGCCGATAAGATAATGCCTTCCCTGTGACGCCTGACGCAGCTTGGTCAGGCGTGCCCCCCGGTGGATGAAGGCCGGCCCCGTGAATACCGGGGCAAACAGATTAAGCAGCGGCAGATTCATCCGCCGGCGCTGCATGCCGGCACCGCCTGGTCGGGCGGCGCGCCGATCTCGATGCGTTCGTATTCCGCGATGACCTGCGCGCCCAGCAACAGCAGCGTGGCGGCCACTTCCATGCTGAGCAGCACGATGATGGCCGTGGTGAGCGAGCCGTACACCACGCTCACCTGCGACAGCGTGCCGAAATACCAGCCAAGCGCATGGCGGATGATTTCCCAGAGCAGGGCTGCCGCAGTGCCGCCGATCAGCGCGTGATGCGCCGACAGCCTGCCCACCGGCATGAAATAGTAGATCGCGGAAATGAGCAGGATCTCCCCGAGCACGCCGGCAACGTAGATCAGCCAGCGCGAGAAGCCGCCCAGCGACCAGCTATACCCGAGGATAACAATATGCTCTCCGCCCATCGCCGACAGGTCGACAATCACGAACGTGCCGACGAACAGCACCGCGCCGATGAAAAAGATATAGCCGAAGGGCAGCAGCAGGGAAACGACGATGTGCCGCTTGCGCTTCTCCACCCGGTGCAGAAAGATCACCGAGATCGCACTCTCCAGCACCTTGAAACCGAGCGAGCTGAAGAACAGCATCGTGACGAACAGCACCCAGCCGATCACCTCGCGGTGGCCGAGGAACGCCTTTAGCTCCAACACCACCGCCCTGCCTTCGCCAGGCACAACATACTCCAGCGCCCGGTTCAGCGTCGCCAGCAGCATTTCCTGGTCGATCACCTGCGACAGCGCGATCACCATCAGGATCAGCAGCGGCACGATGGAGAGCAGCGCGTAGTAGGCGACCGCGCCGGCCAGCAGCAGGCCCTGGTTGACCTGGAAGGCTTTCAGCACCCCGAGCGCGAAGGCGACGGGATTTTTGACGACGTAAGTTGTTCTGGGGTCAATGAGCTTCATGGGTGTAACGAGCTTCATGGATCGCCTAGGTTAGCAGGTTGACAGTATCGCGGCGAGCTTGCGGATCATGCGCGCGGCCGCACATTGAGGAACCTTTGATCAAGTGCCGCATGACCGCGCATTCTAACCGACTCGGCTCCCGCTGTCCCTGCGGTGCCGCAGCGCCAAAACACCCGGCCAGCGCCCTGACAACATTCGACCGCAGATCTGCCCGTTGTCCGGCAAGCCGCTATGCGGATTCGGTTTTGCCATAGTAGTATTCAGGACGGAAGCGCGGATGATTATAAGGAACCGCTGATCAAGTCCTTCATGAACCGCGTTGCTGACAAAAACGGGATCCTCGCCGCGACACGTTACCGTGAAACGGCCGATTGCGGGAGCGGCGAGGGAGCATCGTCTCCACACCGGCGCTGCGCGTACCGTGAGCCGATGTCTACCGCAAGGCGCGCGACGCCGGTAGCGGCTACAACACGTTACTGGCATAGCCAGCCGCTTGCGGGAGTAGCCGCCTGCTGCCATTCCCGCACTGGCCGCTTCGCGCACCGTGTCATGGCAGCAGTTATTCTTGCCCCCACGATACGGTGCGGCAGAGCCGTCTGGCGCGAGAGTGGGGGCAGCGGCCTTTCCCGCACCAAAGGGCTGCGCCCCACCGTGTCAAGGCCGCTATGCCAAGGAGCGCAACATCGCGAGCGCCCGTTTTGGCCGTACCTCGAAACTGCGCTTCGCTCCGTTTTGTCGCAACCCTCAAGGGCATTGGCTTTGCGGGCGGTCTGCTGCGTGCGGCTGCGACACGTTACTGCGCAGCAGCCGATTGCGGGAGCAGCCGCTTGCAACCCCCTCCCGCACCGGACGCTTACGCGCACCGCGTCGGGGGTGCTGCTCCTTGCGAAGCGAATCACCATTCGCTTCCTCGCCTTTCTTGCATGGCCCTCGCGACACGTTACTGCGCAGCAGCCGGTTGCGGGAGCGAGGGCGGGCAGGCCATCCCGCACCAAGTGCTACGCACCGCCGTGTCAGGCCTGCAACCCCGCAAAGCCGAATGCGCGGTCATGCGGGACTTGATCAGCGGTTCCTTAAGTACATTTGCATGAAATACATTGGCATGCCGGGGGAGGTCACATGGGTGCGATAGAACTGAAGATGGCCGTCCTGACCGGGTTGGTGGGCGGCGTGATCATGGTGTTTGCCGAAGCGGTTGCATTGCACCGGAAGCTGTCCAGATACCGCGCGCATCTGCGCGGGCTTTACCACGCAAAAAGGTTCTTCCGCCTGTCCGCGGAAATCTGCGGCATCGCTTCTGTCGTGCTGATCCAGCCGGTGATCGTTTCCAAGCTGACGATGTCGGCACTTGATAATTTCACTCCGAGATTTTCCCAGCAGGTAATGACGGAACTGCACCAGGGGATAGAACACGGCAACCTGAATGACAGCCGCAGGCTCAGACATCCGGCGGATTGAACCATGCCGGACCAGGCAAGCTGCTTGCGCTGTTACTCGTAGCGCAAAAAATCCTCCGCCATCGCATCGGGGCCGTAACGCTCGATCAGGTTTTCGATCTCGGGCATCAGCACATCGTCCTCGTCTTCTTCCAGTATCCCGTCGCCGACCAGGCTGCCGCCCAGGCCGCCGGCTATCGCCTCATGAACATCCCGGAGCGTTGGCGGGTTTTCGCGATTCTCGTCATCCATGACTTCTTCTATCACCCGTGTAAGCGCTTCGCTGGCAAAGGCATAGATGAAGTCCATCGCGGCAGCCGACTCTCCGAACTGCTCGATCAGTTCATCCAGTTCGTCTATGACCGACTCGTCAACGTCGAAGTGATGCAGTTCCTCGTCTTCTTCCGTCCCGGCCGGCAAGCCATGAACGAGGAACGAGCGGACCGCGGCCAGCGTTACCGGCTCGTCGGACTCCAGTTGGTCGATCAGGGTCTCGATCAAGCCGGACAGTTCGGGACTTACGCGGCTGGAAATGTCGATGGGGTTGCTTAACATGATTTATCCTCCTGTTTGATTAAACTTTTAACAACGAATCCTGGCTTGCTCCCGGTTTGCACACTGCCCGATTCCGCCATGGTCACGGAAACGGGTCCGATCAATTCCAGCGCCCCCCGCCTGGCCTCCCGCGCCAGTGGCGTATCACCAGATAGCCGCCGATCATTCCGCCAAGATGCGCGAAATGCGCCACGCCCGCTTCCGTCCCGGTCACACCAAGTATCAGTTCCAGACCCGCGTACAGAAACACGAACACCCGGGCCGGCATGGGAACCGGCGGGATCAGCAGCATGATGATCCGGTTCGGAAAGAACAGGCCGTATGCGAGCAGCACGCCGAACACGCCGCCGGATGCACCTATCGTCGGATAGACACCGCCGCTGTATCCGGTGGCCAGCAACTGCGTCAGTCCGGCCGATACCACGCTGGCGAAATAGAGCTGAAGGAACACCCTGCGCCCCAGCAAATATTCGACTTCCCGCCCGAACAGCCACAGGCCGTACATGTTGAACGCAATATGCATGATGCCGCCGTGCAGGAAGGCATAGGTCACCAGTTGCCAGGGCATGAAGTTGCTGCCCAGCGGCCACAGCGCAAAACTGCTTATCATTCCGTCACCGGCACCCATCTGCAGCAGGTAGCAGGCGATCGTGGTGATGAGGATGATCCGGACACCGGGCGGCATGGGGCGCATCGTTAAGGTTCCTTATTCCGGACAGCTAACCGAGCCGATATCGGCATTTTCCATTCCGGCACCCTGGTCGATCCGAATGACAAAGAATCGCAGGACCGCTATTCACCGGGCAATCTATCCTCGTCCGGCAATGGTAAGCGGCCCATCAGCCAATAGACAGTACCGAGCGACAAAAGCGAAGCAGCCAGCGCAAACAGGATCAGGGGCGAGACGGTTTCCACTTCGAACACAATGAACTCTCTGGCAATCGCCAGGATGGAAACCAGCACCACATTTCTCACGATTATCTCGCGGCTCTTTCCCATGTATGCATTCATGATTGTATAGCTGAACTCGATCGCGATCAGCAATGTCATGATCATTCCGAAGGCGGACTGAAATGCCTCGTGATCGAGCTTGTCGAATGCGCCGTGGTGGACCAGATGGTATGTCTCCACCGCCAGCCCCCAGAATGCCGCGAGGATCATGACCGAGATCAGGACAATGATGCCGGTCGTTATGAGCAACTCAAACCGGTTGAAATATCTCGATAAAATCGATTTTGTAAATTCTTCGTTGTTGCGCATGATGGCCATAGTCACAAAATAATGGAATAGGTTCCCTGCCTTAACCGCTGCGATGTTCCGTGTCAGTGCAAAAAGCCGGGACGCGCGGCCAGTGTCAGCCGATCAATGCTTCGGCATGGTGATGCTCCAGCCCGAATGCCTCGGCAACTTTCCTGTACGTTATTTTTCCGCCGATGATGTTGAGTCCCTTCAGCAGTGCCGGGGATTCTTCCAGCGCCTGCCTGTATCCCTTGTTCGCCAATTGCAGCACATAAGGCAGGGTTGCGTTGGTCAGCGCCAGCGTGGAGGTGAGCGGCAATCCGCCCGGCATATTGGCCACACCGTAATGGACGATGCCATCGAGGATGAAGATCGGGTTCTCGTGTGTGGTCGGATGCATGGTCTCGACGCAGCCGCCCTGGTCGATGGAGACATCGACGATCACCGCGCCCCTGCGCAATTTCGCCAGGTCTTCACGGCGTATCAGTTTCGGTGCGACGGCACCATGCACCAGCACCGCGCCGATGACCAGATCGGCGCCGGCAATCTGGTCCAGCAGATTGTGCCGGTTTGAAAATATCAGCTGCACGTTGGCCGGCATCACATCGCCCAGAAAGCGCAACCGTTCCAGCGATGTATCGAGGATCACGACACGGGCGCCCATCCCGGCCGCGATCTTCGCCGCATTCGCGCCGACCACCCCGCCGCCGATGATCACCACCTTGCCGGGCTGCACACCCGGCACGCCGCCGAGCAGTATGCCGCGCCCGCCATACAGTTGTTCCAGATACTTGGCGCCTTCCTGCGCCGCCATGCGCCCGGCCACTTCCGACATCGGCGTCAGCAGCGGCAGTTCGCCCGAAGGCAGTTCGACGGTTTCATACGCGATGCAAACCGCGCCGGAGGCGACAAGCGCTCTGCTCACAGACTCGTTTGCGGCGAAATGAAAGTAGGTGAAAATGATGTGATCGGGTCTGATGCGTTTCCATTCCGGCGCTATCGGCTCTTTCACCTTGACGATCAGCTCGGCTGCCGCCCACACCGCATCGGCATCCCTGGCGATTTGCGCGCCTGCCGCCAGGTATTGCGCATCGGTGAAGTCACTGCCCAGCCCCGCTCCCGTTTCGACGATGACCGTGTGTCCTGCCGACACCAAAGCCGCCACGCCGGCCGGAACCAGCGAGATGCGGTTCTCGTCGGGTTTGATTTCCTTTGGTATGCCGATATTCATGTGGCGGCCTTGCATGGGTTCATCCGGCCTTGAACCAGCGATCGGACAGTGCCGCTATTCCTTCAAGTATCCTTTTACCGACCGATGAATTGCGCAACTGGCCGGATTCATGCAAATGAAACTGCTTAAGCAACTGCGGCGAATTTTCAAAGGCCACGTACTGCTCGAGCGCGGCAAGCAGGTATTTCTTGAGCAAATTCACTTTCACCGGTTTGTTCAGGAAGCGGAATATCTGCGCCTGATTGATCATTTCTATCACCATGTCCGAATCTGATTCGGCGGTGAGAACGATGGAAAGTATCTGCGGATTCTCTTGTTTGAGCAGCTTGATCATGGCCGCCATCTCTTCGTTGCCCGTTCCGACATCGGCGAGCAGCACGGCAATTTCATGTTCCTGCATCAGCGCGATCGCGGCATCCAGGTCGGCCGCATAATGCACCGGGCACAGGCCGTCTATCAGCCCTTTGGTGACCCGGTAAGTCTCCTCATCGGTGTCTATGACTAAAATGCCCACTTGCAAGTTGTCCGGCAACACGACAGTGATGGCAGGGACATTGTCGAGTTCCAGGGAAATGGTAACCGCTTCCGCTATGGTCCGCTGCAATTCCTGGTTATCCCAGGGTTTGCTGATGAAGCGGTAGACTTCGCCGTCATTGATCGAGCCAACGATGGCTGCCAGATCGGAATAACCGGTGAGCAGGATACGGACGGTGTTGGGAGAAATTTCGCGTGCCTGGCGCAACAACTCCACTCCGGGCATGGTTGGCATGCGCTGGTCGCTGATGATGACGTTGATCTTGTGGCGTTTGATGAAGTCGAGCGCCTGGTTGGGGTTGGTCGTGGTGAATACATGGTAACGCATGCGAAACAGCGCTTTCAGCCCGTTCAGGATGCGCTCGTCATCGTCCACCGCCAGGATGCGTGCCTTTTTTACGCTCGTGTCGAGGGCGAACTGGCTGTCCTCGCTTTCGGCAAATGATTCCTGAGGTGCCAGCCCCGGTTCGGTATCCTCGCTGCCGGTACCGGCAGAGGTATGCTCGGCAACGCGGGGGATGATCATGCGGGCATTGGCCAGGATGTTATCCGTCGCAACGACGTGCTTCAGAATCGGATACGGTCCGGACGATTCGGCCGGTGACTCTATCGTCCCGCGATTGATGGCGACACCGGCAGCCTCCATGAATGCATCGGAAAACTCCCGTGCAGTCTGGTATCGCCTCTCGCTATCCTTGGCCAGCGCTTTCAGTATCACCCGATCGAACTGCGGTGGAAGTTCGGGGTTGATGATGGACGGCGCCACCGGAGGCTCGTGGACCACCTGCTGCATGACGGCTACGCTTTTGCCGAGGAAAGGCTTTTTGCCGGTCAGGAGCTCATACGCAATCACGCCAACCGCATAGATGTCGGAGCGCGCGTCGACCGGCATGCCGATCAATTGCTCCGGCGACATGTAGTGGAGCGAACCGAGCACGTCGCCTACCCTGGTGAGTTCGGACGATTCGGAATGTGCAATGCCAAAATCGCAAATCTTGACGCGGCCATCGCCGTTGATCAGGATGTTCGACGGCTTGAGGTCGCGATGCACGATGCCCTCGGAATGCACATAAGCGAGCCCGTCGAGCAACCGCCTGATGATCTCGACAATCTCGGCGAGGCTGAAATGCGTGCCATTCTGGAGGTGTTCCTGCAATGATTTGCCGTTCACCAGCTCCATCACGATGTAGGCGAGCTGGTCGTCCTCTCCGTAGTCGTAGACCTGCACGATGCGCGGATGGATAAGCCGTCCTACCGCCTGGGCTTCGTGGCGGAAGCGGATGATCAATTGTCGCAGGTCGACCGGGTTGAACGACGCCTTTACGATGGCCTTGATCGCAACCCAACGCGAAATCTGCGGGTCGAAACATTTATAGACTGTCCCCATAGCCCCTTTGCCGAGAACGGAACGGACTTCATACTTGCCGATTTTTTGCGGTTGATTCATCACAGTAGCTCAGGTGGTGAGTTTGGTTTCGGAAGGCGGCTGCAACGGCAACCATACGGTAAATTTCGTTCCCTGTCCAACCTGCGATTCGACATCGATGCGACCTCCGTGATCCCTGATGATCTGGTATGAAATGGACAGCCCGAGGCCGGTACCCTTGCCGATCTCCTTGGTGGTGAAAAACGGGTCGAAAATTTTCGGCAACACGTCGGGCGGAATGCCTTTCCCGTTGTCGGCAATATCGATTGCGATGCCATCGTTTTCAATCCGCGTGAAAAGTGTGATCTCCCCGCCATGCGGCGGCAGCGCCTGCGCAGCATTTATAATCAGGTTGAGAAACACCTGGTTGATTTGCGACGGTGCACAGGTGATGTCGGGTATCTCATGCAACTCCTTGTTCACCTTGACCGACTTGAGCAAATGGCGCGCAAGACTCAATGTGCTGTTGAGACCGTCATTCACATTGAAACTGCTCACCTTGCTGCGGTCGAGACGGCTGAAATCCCTCAGGTTGGAAACGATCTCCACGACTTGCGCGGTACCGTACAGCCCGTCCTTGGCCAGAGCGGCAAGTTCGCCCAGCAACTCATGCTGGCTGATCTGTTCGAGCTGCCCGGATACCAGCACAAACTGCCGGTTCAGGTCTTCTGCCCGGCTATTCGGGTCATTGAGCAAAGCCAGCAATGTTTCACAACTGCTTATCGCACTGGCGACTTCCGGAAGGCGGTCATTGACCGCAGACAGGCTGTTGTTCACGTAGGCAAGCGGCGTGTTGATCTCGTGCACAATGCCTGCGACCATCTGCCCGAGCGATGACATTTTTTCGGACTGGATCAGTTTCGTTTCGGATTCCTTGAGATGCCGCAACGCATCGGAGAGCTCGCTGGTGCGTTCCGTGACGCGGCGTTCCAGCAATACGTTCGCCGCCACGATCCGGACGCCGAGATAAGCCAGCCCGACCAGCAGCGCGGCGGCATAGGCGATCATGTAAACGCGGAAACGCTCCTTCTCGGCCAGCTTTTCTTCGAGTTCACGGTTGAGCGAGAGCAGCATCCCGCTGAGCCGGGGTCCCGAATTCAGCTGTTCTATCCTGGATAACAGCGCCTGCCCGGTCGGTTCGGATCTGAGCATCTCCTGGGCGGCGTCATACATTTCGTTGACTATTTCATGTTCTGCTGCATTCGCGGCGCCAAATAATGCCAGCATCCTTGTCGCCGAATTTTCGAGTTTTTTGCGCTGCGCATCCTGTCCCAGAAAATAATAGCCGGAAGCGGCTGCGGCAACCTCGTCGAGGGCCTCGACGAATTCCTGTTGCCGCGCATCGAGCTTGCCGGATTTCCCTTTCATCGCATCCTGCCGATCCGCAATGGACATCATCTTGAGCAACGCATTTTTTGAACCGCCGATCACGGCCTTGTAATTTTCGACCAGCTCGGCTTTCTCGGTGAACGCTGTTGTGATCGTTCCCAGATTCTCGTTCAATGCCTGGCTGTCGACTTGCGGCAACGCATTTTTCAAAGCCCTGAGCACGTTCCTGGCTACGGAGGCGCGGTCCGGCAGGTTGTCCCGGCCGGGATCCGTCTCCGCGCGCATACGCAGCACGTCGCTGTCCCATCTTCCCTCTATCTCCTGCAGTTCGCCCAACAGCGCAACAACCGAATTGCGTTCGCCGAGGTCGACAGCTTCAGTCTTGATATAAAGAAACACCAGCGCGGCGATCAACCCGAACGTGACAGCGACAACCGACAGGTGGCGTATTGAGATCATTTTAAATTGCGCCCGATATGTGTCACGGAATAGAGTTTGTGTCATGGTGCCGGCGGACCGCTGACTGGCGAACGCTAACAAGAAAACCGCCGGACCGCAATATACCGGAATCATGAACAGCAAAACGCGCAGTCTGTTCCAAAACGTGCCCGCGCCTTCGCCATGCCCGTGTGAATGTCAGTCGCCTGCCGGCCAATCGCCGAACGGGAATGGCATCTCTTCAGTGGCAAAAGTCAGAAAATTCGCGATCTGCTGCAAGTAGCGCCCAAGGCTGCGGCCAAACGCAACCAGCCGCGCATCGGGCTTGCCGGCCAGCAGCATCACGAATTGAATGGCCGCAACGATAAATATCACCGTTCCGGATACATGGAGCGCCAGGATCAGCAACAGCATGAACAATCCGCGTATCCAGATATTCCGGTCCTGTGCGGGTGTATCGGCATGTTCATTCATGGCCAGTCCTCCTGTTATTTGTCGAATGTTTCGCGGTCGACCTGTGCGGCAAGCTCGTGCAGCGCGCCGGAAATTTCCACGCTGCAGGCATAAGGTTCAAGCTGGCGCAGCGGCTCCGGCAGCCGCGCCAGATTCATTGCCGCGCGGCTGCGGCTGTCCGCAAGCGGCGCGGTTTCCGCGATGCGCTTTCCGCCGCGCATCACCGGCACGACCAGCGGCTCGCCCGGTTGCACATCGCTTTCCAGCGTAACGATATCGGATGCGATGCGGCCATCGGCGTCAAGGTTGCGGTACACCTGCTTGCGCCCGGGCCAGGTCTGTTTGCCTTCGGAACGCTTGCGCCGCGCCTTGCTTGCATATTCCTGCAACTTGTAGGCGCAGTCGAGATAGGGCATGTCGCTCGAAGTGTCCATGTGCGTGCCGATACCGAGACCGTCTATCGGCGCGCCCGAGGCAAACATGTCGCGCAGCAGATACTCGTCCAGGTCGCCGCTGGCGAAGATCGTGACATGCCTGAGTCCGCCTTCGTCGAGAATTTTCCGCACCTGGCGCGCATGGTCGGCGAGATTGCCGGAATCGATGCGCACGCCCTTGACCCGGATGCCCGCGCGTTCCAGCCCGGGCGCGAGCGCCACCACCTTGCGTGCCGCTTCTTCGGTGTCGTAGGTGTCGATCAGCAGCACGACATTGTCCGGCTGCGCATGGGCGAAATGTTCGAAGGCCAGCCTCTCGTCGTCGTGGGACTGCACGAAGGAATGCGCCATCGTGCCGAACAGCGGAATGCCGAACTGCATGCCGGCCTGCACCGTTGCCGTGCCGTTGAACCCGGCGAGATAACTGGCGCGCGCCGCAAGCAGCCCCGCTTCCGCGCCGTGCGCGCGGCGCAGTCCGAAATCCACCAGCAGCTTGTCCGGGGCCATCAGCACCATGCGCGCCGCCTTCGAGGCGATCAGCGTCTGGAAATGCAGCAGGTTGATCAGCCGCGTCTCGACCAGCTGCGCCTGCGCGATAGGCGCGGTGATGCGCAGTATGGGTTCGTCCGGAAAGAATATCGTGCCTTCCGGCATCGCATGCACATCGCCGGTGAAGCGCAGCGCTTCAAGACTGGCGAGAAATCCGTCGCTGAATCGCCCGGTGTTTGCCAGCCATGCCAGTTCTTCGGAAGAAAAATGCAAGCCTTCCAGAAATTGCAGTGATTGCTCCAGACCGGCCGCCATCAGAAAGCCGCGCCCGGGACGCAGTTTGCGCACAAAAAATTCGAACACCGCGACGTCATCCATGCCGCAGTCGTGATAGCCCTGCAGCATCGTCAGCTGGTAGAGATCGGTGAGCAGCGCGCTGTTTGCCGGATTCATTGCCGGATTCATTGCGGGATTCATGCGCCCGCCTCTTCGGCCGTGATGCGCTGCGCGCCGAGGCCGAGCATTTCATCTTCTGCGCGCTGTCCGTCGCCGGGCTGCACATCCACCGCCCGGATCGCGTCGGCCAGCAAAAATACCTTGTAGCCCAGTTTCAGCGCATCGCGCACGGTATTGAGCACGCAGTAATCTGTCGCAAGGCCGCCGATGAACAGGCGGCGGATTCGGGAAGCACGCAAACTCCGGTGCAGATCCGTGCCCTCAAAACCGGAGTAGGCATCGCGTTTATCCGTCGTCGCCTTGGAGATGATCGCCGTGGCCGGCGGCAGTTGCAGCGAGGCGGCGATTGCGGCCCCGCTGGTATCTGCCACGCAGTGCGGCGGCCACGGCCCGCCCTGGGCGCGGAAGGAGCAATGCTGCACCGGGTGCCAGTCGCGCGTCGCATACACCGGCAGGTTCTGCATGTAGAAAACTTTCAGATAACGATTCAGCGCAGTCACCACCTTGTCGCCATGCGGCACCGCCAGGCTGCCGCCGGGCAGGAAATCGTTCTGCACGTCGACGATCAGCAGTGCGTCGCCTGTTCGAGGTTGATATTCATTCCGATTCGGTGTGTCCATTGGCACCTCATTACTAAAACACTTTCAGAGCAGTTTTTTGTAGGGTGCTGTTAGCCCTTGATGCAGATTAGCGGCTTCACCCGCGCCACCTTGCGCGCCAGCCCGGCCCGGTCGGCGGCATCGACGACCGCGCTGACATCCTTGTAAGCGCCCGGCGCCTCCTCGGCAACCCCGCGCATCGATGGGCTGCGTATCAATATGCCGTGCCCTTCCAGATCGTCGACAACTTTCCGGCCGCTCCAGTTGCGCAGCGCCTCGTGGCGGCTCATCGCGCGTCCCGCGCCGTGGCAGGCCGAGCCGAATGCGAGCTGCATGCCCTGTTCCGTCCCGGCCAGGATGTAGGACGCGGTGCCCATGCTGCCGCCGATCAGCACCGGCTGGCCGGCCTCCCTCAAATGATGCGGCAGGTCGGGATGGCCCGGCCCGAATGCGCGCGTCGCGCCCTTGCGATGCACGTACAGCTTGCGTTCCTGCGGCCGCCGACTTCATGCTCCTCGACCTTGCAGGTGTTGTGCGACACGTCGTACAGCAGCGGCAGCCGCGCCTGCGGCAAGTACTGTTTCAAACACTCGCGCGCGTCAGGTGGGTGAGTATCTGGCGGTTGGCCAGCGCGCAATTGATCGCGGCGCGCATCGCGCCGAGGTATTCGCTTGCCGAGCGGCGAAGCGATCGGCGCGCAGGCCAGTTCGCGGTCGGGCAGTTCGACGCCGTGGCCGGGCGCGGCAATCACCATGCGCTTCAGGAATTCGGTGCCGATCTGGTGGCCGAGGCCGCGCGAGCCGCAATGGATGCTGACCACGACATCGCCCTGTTTCAGCGCCGAACGCGGCGGCGGCGGCCGGCCGCGTACATCGATCGGTCACCTGCTGGACTTCGAGATAATGGTTGCCCGAGCCTAGCGTGCCCATCTCGTCACGCTGGCGTTTCTTGGCCTGCTCGGAAACGCTGCGCCGGGTCGGCGCCGCCATGCACGCCGCCTTCCTCGATGCGCTCCAGATCGTCGGCCGCGCCGATAGCCGCGCTCCACCGCCCAGCGCGCGCCGCCGTTCAGCATCGCGTCCATCCCCGCGGCATCCAGCCTGATCGCGCCGGTGCTGCCCATGCCGGCCGGTATCGTGTGGTACAGCGCGTCCGCGAGGCGCATCTTCACCGCAGCGATGTCTTCAATACGCAGGCCGGTATGCAGGGTGCGCACGCCGCAGGAAATGTCGAAGCCCACGCCGCCCGCCGAAACCACGCCACCCTGCTCGGCATCGAACGCCGCCACGCCGCCGATCGGGAAACCGTAGCCCCAGTGCGCATCCGGCATCGCCCAGGATGCCTCGACGATGCCCGGCAGCATCGCGACATTGGTGACCTGCTCGTAGACCTTGGCATCCATCTCGCGCAGCAAAATCTCGCTGGCGAAGATCACGCCCGGCACATGCATTTTCCCGAACGGCCTGATGTGCCATTCGTATTCCGATTTGCGTTCGAACAGTGCAATATCCACGGTACATTCCTCTGCTATACATAGTGGCAGAAATCGCAGCGAACCGCTCTGGGGCGGAGAAGGCCGGAGCGCAGTGCCCGCAGCATACACCGTAGTATGTGAGGAGCACGAGCACCGCCCGACCCCGTCTTGGAGTCGCGCAGCAGATTTATGCCGCTATGTATCTATACGTCCACCACACATTGCGCCAGCCAGCTTCCGTCGGCCTGTTGGGCAACCTTCAGCGCGGTATAGGTCGCGCCTTTTATTTCGACTGCGGGATGGTGGCGCGCTACCTCAAGCGCTTCTCCCCAGGCATTCGCGGTGAGATGATTTCCGTCCGTGCGCACCTCGAAACGGCTGAACAGCATGTTGCGCGTCGCCATTTCATAGATCAGGCTATTGAGCCAGTCGACCAGCAGCAATTCATTATCGGGCGCACTGCAGGACAGCCGGATCATTTCCGCTGGCGCGACAAACTCCAGACGCGTGAGCACCGCGGTCAGCGCCAGCGCAGCCTGCTCGAAAGCCTGTTCCAGCGTCGCGCCAATGCCGCGCACCCCGACATCGGCCTGGTGGGGAAAATGCTCCCAGTGTGCAGCGACGGCCATGCGTTAATATCCTTTCGTGACATCCGGTTCGATTGTGCGCCGATTTTTTCCACCCGGCAAACGCCCGGCAAATGCCGGACAACCGTGCTAAAGTGCAACGCATCAAGGGACTATCATGATGCCCGTTCAACCAATATCGGCAGACAATTCGGCAGATTTGTTGCGCCAGCGGCAACTGGTGGATGCGCTGTGCGCGCCACGTTTCTTTCCTCTCAAACCCAGGGTCGAAGAAACGCACATCTCGTGGGTGCTGCTGACCGGGCGCGATGCGTACAAGATCAAGAAAGCCGTCAATCTCGGCTTCCTCGATTTTTCCACGCTGGACCTGCGCCGCTTTTATTGCAACGAAGAACTGCGCCTGAATCGCCGCCTTGCACCCGGGCTCTACCTCGATGTCGCCGCGATCGGCGGCAGCCCGGAAGAACCTGTGCTGAACCCAGTGCAAGAAAAAGAGCCCGCTGCCATCGAGTACGCGGTGCACATGCGGCGCTTTTCACGATCCGGCATGATGGACCGCATGATGGCGCGCGGCCTCATCACCCCCGCGCATATCGACAAACTGGCCGCTGTCATCGCGGATTTCCACCAGGCGCTGCCCGCTGCCGCAGCGGATTCGCCGCATTGCGCGACAAGCGAAATAAAGGAAGCTGCGGAACAGAACTTCGCACCGTTGCCGCAGATGCTCGGTTCGCCCGGTGAAATTGAGATGCTGGAAACAGTGCGCGTAGCCAGCGCGGGCGAGTTCGCCGCATGCGAGCCGGTGTTCCGGCAGCGCGCGGCGGCAGGCCGGGTGCGCGAGTGCCACGGCGACCTGCATCTGGGCAACATCGTGCTGCTGGACGACGTGCCCACCCCTTTCGATTGCATCGAGTTCAGCCCCGCGCTGCGCTGGATCGATGTGATCAGCGAGATCAGCTTCACCGTCATGGATCTGCTGCGGCGCGGCCAACCGCAACTGGCGTGGCGTTTGCTCAACGCCTATCTGGAAATCACCGGCGATTTTTCCGGTATCGGCGTGCTGCGTTTCTATCTCGGCTACCGCGCGATGGTACGCGCAAAGATCGCCGCGATACGCGCCAGCCAGCGCGGCGCAAGAATAAAAAAGGAAATGAAATCCTGTCTCGGTTATCTGCGCCTGGCCCATGGTTGCCTGACAAAGCGCCGCCCCGCGGTGATCATCACCCAGGGGCTGCCCGGTTGCGGCAAGAGCACGGTCGCGCAAATCGCGCTGGAGCGGCTGGGTGCGATCCGCGTCCGCTCCGATGTCGAACGCAAGCGGCTGTTCGGCTTGACGCCGCTGGCCGACAGCAGGGCCCAACTCGATGCGGACATCTACAGCGAGGACGCGACGCGGCGCACCTACGCGCGCCTGCAGGAGTTGGCGCGCGGCGTGATTGCCGCCGGCTACACCGTGATCGTCGATGCCGCGTTTTTGCTGAAATCCGAGCGGGAAGCCTTCCGTGCGCTGGCACAGCAACTCGGCGTTCCTTTCGTCATTACCGGCGTGCGGACCGATGCGGCCCTGCTGGATAAGCGGCTCGCGCAGCGCAGCAGACTGCGCACCGATCCCTCCGAAGCCGACGTTGCCGTATTGAAAAAATTGCAGATCTTCCATGAACCGCTCAGCGGCGCGGAAATGGATGCAGCCGTGATCTTCCTCAACACCGGCGATATCGATGCGTTGCGTTCTGCGGACGCTGTCTGGAATTTGCTTGATGCGCGCCTGGTTTGATGCCTCGATCGCAGTAATTGCACGTTGATCGCTGCGCCGATTTGCGGATAATGGAGACATGATTGCAAAGCCCCGCCCCTGCCTTGCCGTGATGGCCATGTTGTTGGTCTCCGGCTGTGCGACTTACCAGCCTGCGCGGACCGGCAATATCTGTTCCATCTTCCGCGGTGATACCGATTGGTACAAGTCTGCCCGCGATGCCAATAAACGCTGGGGGACGCCGGTCTGGGTAATGATGGCGATCATCGACCAGGAGTCGCGTTTCGTCAGCGATGCGCAACCGGATCGGGACTGGTTTCTTTTTATCCCGCTGCCGCGCCGCTCGTCCGCTTATGGTTACGCCCAGGCGCAGGATCCGGTTTGGGACAAGTATATGAAGGAAACGGGCAACAGCGGCCATGCTCGCGATGATTTTGCCGATGCGATCAACTTTGTCGGCTGGTATACCAACACGACGCAGCGCACCCTCGGCATCTCCAAGTGGGATGCCTACCACCAATACCTCGCCTATCATGAAGGCCAAGGAGGTTATAAGAGCGGCAGCTGGAAGAACAAGGCTGGGCTGAAGCAGGTGGCAAACCAGGTCCGGAATAAATCCGCTGCCTATGATGCCCAGTTGAAGCAGTGCAAGGAGGAACTGGACAAAAAGGCGGACAGCTGGTTTTAAAGCTATTCAAAACAGAGAGTGTCTATCCGGAAATTTCCACTTCTGACCGGTACTGAAACTGGGTCAGCCCAGGAACAGGTCAGCGTTGCAGAACAACTTCCAACAGCACCCCCGACAAGTCGATCCCAACACGTGCTGGCACACCTGCCTGGGTCAGGGGTTTGATTGCGGGCTATTTTTGTGGTGGGGGTGCTGGTCGTAGTATAGGGAACAATTATAGTTTCTTGACTTGTGCTTCAGCCCGAAGCCAATCCTCCAGCTCATGGCCAGGCGCAAATCCTCTTTTTTCCGCCAGGTAATAAGCGGCCTCTTCTGTCATTAGCCGAGTCTGCTCTTTCATGGCATTAACTTCATCCTGAATACCGGATTGATTTTCATTGGGCGGGGTGATTACAAGTTCCCCATAAAACGGTGGCAGTTCCTGACTCATGATGTTCCATCCTTTCCGAAAAGCTTTCAAATTAGCAAATGCTTGTTGCACCAAGATGAATATGCGGCACGTTTAATCTATTTGTAACACCACTATTGGACAATCGGCTTACGTAGCGTAACAAGCAAATGTTAACGCCTTCTCACCCCTCCCTTGAGCAGGTGTTCTAACTCTCCGTTGGAACTACGTTCTTTCCCCAGGTCTGGACCTGGGGATTTTTTTATCTGCTTACCGACGCTTGAATTGTCGGCGATGCCTCGCAAGGGGCGGACACCTGCTGCTTACCCAGCACGACCTAGGCTTTTTTAGCCAGCATGGTCTTTGCTGAGGACTTTGCCTTTGCCGGGGTTTTGGTCTTTGCGGTGGTTTTTACCTTGGATATGACTTTGACGCTGGCAGGGGATTTTTTCTTTGCCGGGGTCTTGGCCTTTGCCGATTTCTTGGCTTCTTCCTTTGCCTTCAAAGCAAGCATCACTTTGCGCCATTCCTGGAGTTGTTCATCTTCCCGCTCCAGTTGCATAGCCAACGCTTCTTCCTGGCTTATCTTGTTCTTCTCCAGTCGGCGATCCAGTTTGCCGCCCATCCTGGATAACAAGCGTTCGGTTTCTTCCCTGGTCAACTGCTTGACCTTGGCCAAATAATCCGGCTTTTTTGTTTTCGACATTATCGATTTCCTCCCACTAATTATTGAAACTTTTGCCTTGGCTGTTGTACCGGACCGGATTCAACCGCTGCTTGAGATTGCTGCCAGCATTGAAGCATATGCTTCCAGGCAAATCAATTACCAGTGCAATATGCATCAATGCGCGTATTGCACTGCCCATAAGCATGTTGGAATCTAATGACCTGGGGTGAATATTTATCACGCCAAACAGATCAAGATGGAAAAATAATGCAGGGTGCTTCCGGCCAATACAAAAAGGTGCCATATGCCATGCCAGCAAGCGAATCTCTGGTCATGCAGATAAAAGTAGGTACCGATGGTATAGGCCAAGCCACCTGCAACGAGCCATGCAAGCCCTGTCCAGGACAGGGCTCCCGCAAGTGGCACGATGGCGAGCACTGCGATCCAGCCCATGAGGATATATATCACCAGCGAAGTGACTCGTGTCTTCTTGACCAGCCATATTTCCTGGATTATTCCGACCAGGGCCAGCCCCCATATCATGCCGAACAGCGACCATCCCAACGGTCCACGCAAGCCGACAAGAACGAAGGGTGTGTAGGTGCCGGCAATCAGCAGGTAGATGGAATTGTGATCGAGCATACGCAGGAAATATTTGGCCTTGCCCTGCCTGGCATTATGGTACAGCGTGGAAGAGCCATACATCAGCACCAGCGAGGCCCCATAGATTGAAAAGCCGACGATTTTCCATACATCATGGCTGAGTGCGCCGAGAACAATAAGAACAGCGCTGCCCGCCAGGGCGAGCAATGATCCGACCAGATGGGTATAGGTGTTGAATTTTTCACCGTGCTCCATCGGATTTCAGCCAATATGCATGGGACTACGGACTAGTTTGCTTGAGCAGCACGTGCCTGACAGCCGTCAGGTATTGGCCGATATTCCATATCCAGCCAATTGATCCAGACGGAAGAATGAAACTGCTTGCCCCGGTTCATGCAGTTCCGATGTACATGGACAGAGTTCACCCGAAATGCACTTCATTGCTGAGATCATTCTGCAAATCGACGGTACCCCAAAGCGGCATGATTCGCTTGCCCATACGAGGAAATGATTTCGGATTGGATATGTCTCGGGTCATGGTTTAACAAGCCGCGCAAACCTATTTGCACCGGCGATTATTCATTGCCACTGTTACGCATAGATGACAAATGGTTCCAATACCGCACCAAGACCTCTCGTCCGCCCCTGTTGCGGACTATCTTTCGCGATGCAGAGGTAGGGTTTCCTCGATTAGACGGCGCAATTGAATAATTTCTTCCTGGATTTCTTTGAACGAGGTCTGGCTGGCAATTTCCGCTTTTTGATCCTTGCTGTCGCGATCGATAAGCAAGGTTGCGATCAGAGCCGTGAGATAACCAAACATCGCTGCCGCGTAAACCGATATGCCCAGGCAAATTATGCGGCCACCCGCTGTCCTTATTGAATATGAGGTGCCAATGTTCGTCATCTGCATAGCCGTCCACCAAAGCGCTTTTGGATAACTATGGATAGCTTGTGGATCATCAGAGATGCCCTCGAAATGGAACATGCCTGCTGCACCAGAGAAGACCACCACAAAGGTTAATGCGAGTGCGTAACCGGCTCCACGGCGTCCAAGCGCGCGACGCAGGGAGCGCAGTCCCTGGTCCGCTGAAACGAAAATCCAGATCACCTGCATGCCGAAAGTTGCGGTCAATGCACGCACCAGCGTAAACGGCTGCAAATAGGGGAAAAATCGCAGTACAGAGACGAGAATCGCCAAAACAAAGATCCAATGTTTTTTGAGAAAGGTCATCCGGTTTGAAACGGTAACCAGGCGCATGGCGAAATAAAAGATGAACAAAGTCCATATGCCCGTACCCAAATTTGACAGTAGTGCATTCGTGCCGTAGACAAGCTCGATAATGAGTATGCAGAGCCAGATGAAACTAAGGAACAGCATCGGGTATTCGAGTTTCTTCTCGAGCGCCAATAGCTTCGGATATTTTGGTATTTCGTTATTCATCAAGCCTCCGATTCGCCAAGAGAGAATTCGTTTCTGCCATTAAGTGCAGGTCTGATAACCTGCACAGGATAATTGCCATCCTGAAAGTGCGCATGCAAAACCCGGGTGCGGATCAATTTATATTCGATTTCTGCTACGGTCAAAACTTATTGTCATGGAGCAGGTTTTGCCAATTGTTGGCTTTTTAATGCGTCCGTGAATATTTTCCACTGCAGTCGAGTAGTCAGCGTCATGTTAGCCGCAACATCCGACATTTCCTTCACCCAGTCGTCATTCTTTGCGAATGAAATAAGCTCATCGGCGTTGGCTGCTCGAGACCGTCCCGAAGCGCGCAATTGATCCCAGGCCAGGATGCGCCCCATGATGGTCACAACTTCTTTGAGCCGGTCCAGCTTCTTGCCCCATTCTCCGATGGCCATCCGATCTTCCGAGGGTTGCAACCCTCTCAGAATACAGGGAAGTCCGTCGAGTTTCACCGGCTGAAGAAAGGCGTGGTCTACCGCTTGCATCCGGTTCTGGACAGATACCACCCGGCTTGCCTCGTCCAGCCACGTCGGCTGTTTGATGCCAAGTCGTGCCAAGTGCGGCGCCAACGCGGACGGTTTGGCTTCCTTGATGTCGAGCAGATAGTTGCCGTCCGGCGAACCCTTGCCCTCCACCAGCACCACGAATCGCTCCACACCGAGACTGCCGGTTCCTGCGATGCGGCGACCGATGTCGAGGACTTCAAAGAATTTCGGACTCGACTGGATTGACGCATACTCATCCATGAACCCAGTAACCAGCTGCTTCTGGGCATCCGATGCTGGCAATGCCTTCACCCCGTCCAGTATCAAACTGCGGCGACGGCCTTTACGGATCGTGCGTTTGTCGAGGAAGGCGGAACGGTCCCTTTCCTGCAAGGCGGTCAACAGTGCATTCACCAAGCCGCTGGACGTTTCCCGTTCCACCCAAAAAGGCTTGCCGCCAATGAGAGCGTTGCAGTATGCGTCCACACATGTTTGAGTGACGGCCAAGGCTTCGGCGTGTGTAGCGTTGAGGGCCTCAGCCCCGCACTGGATGCTGGTCAGCAGGCGAATGATGTCCCATGTAACGGGGGCAAGAGCAGCCTCGTCGTAGTCGTTTATGTCAAAATAGACCAGTCTGTTGTCACCCTTGTAGCTTCCATAATTCTCGAAATGCAGGTCGCCGCAGCACCAAGCCAGAGGGGCGTCCCGGAACAGGGGTGAGTCGGGCAGAGCTTCGTAGAACAGATGGCAGGCACCGCGCAGGAATATGAATGGACTCTGCGCCATCTTGGCGTATTTCATTGCCAGGCGTTCCGGATCGCGGCCGGCGTTGGTGCCGATGATTTCATTAATGATTTCCACGGGACTCTGAACGCGCTGATTGCTCATTTTTTGCCGCCTTATTGTGACGCGAGTGGACTCAACAATATACGCAAATGTACCTGAATAATCTGTTCAAGCTCACGTTACCTGAATCGACCCCGACTCAGGAAGCAGCCGGTGAAGTTTCCTTTTCAGGGAGTCGTTATCGTGCATTTCATCCTGTCGTGCCCCGCAAGGTAGCAGCAACCGCATAACGATACGGCAACCAGCAACAAGACCAAAAACAACAAGATTCGCTCAAAGTAAATTTTCATTCCCGGAAACTCCCATGTCTGGCCTCGACGTCAAGAAATAACAAATACTTGGAATATATAAATTCAAGTCTCCAGTACCCGCAACTCCGCATTCGTGTAGCGCAAGCGGCTCGACAGCACGCTGGCCAGGCCTGCCATGAATGCCACGGCAAGTTTCTTGTGTTCTTCGGCCAGCGCGTCGAAAGCCTTGCGCGAAAGCACGTAAAGTTCGGTATCGGTAAACGCCACCGCATCGGCGGACCGCACGTCACCGTCGAGAAAAGCCATTTCGCCGAAGAACGCGCCGCGCCCGAAGGTCCCGAGGTGATGGCTCTGCTTCTCGGAAATCGGCAGCATGATGCGCACCGCTCCCTTGCGTATCAGGAACAGTTCGTCGCCGGCATCGCCGCGCCTGAAAATTTTGTCGCCGGCCTTGCAGGTGCGCTTTTCCATGCACTGCTCCAGCGCGGCCAGCGTTTCCGCCTTGCGTCCCTTGATTAATTCAAGCTCATCGAGGTCAAGCGCCTTTGGCTCGCCCAACTCGCAGATCGCATCCTTGAGAATACGATCCTCGACCCATTCCAGCGCCTCGTCGAGTTCGCCGAACACCCGCACCGGATTTTCCGGGCGCACCAGGCCAACCTGATCGAAATACTCCTGCATGTCCCGGCCTGACGGAAGGTTCCGCGGCAACTGGCTGAGAACGAGAAAGCCGTTGCGCTCGGCGAGCATATCCTTGACCTGATCGAGCATATGGGCGGCGGTGACGTCAACGGATTGCACGCGGCGCATGTCGAGGATCAGGTAGTCGCGGGTTTTCAGTTCCGGTTCCAGCGCCGAATAGAGCTGGTTGGTGGTTCCGAAAAACAGGCTGCCCTGCAGTTCGACCACGACACCGCGCTCGCCGCACGCCAGCAGGATTTCCATTTCTTCCTTGGTGCGCACCCGTTTCGAAAATGTTTCCTTGCAGGAAAGTTTGCGGCGCACCACGGTGCCGCCGATCTGTTCGCGGATAAACAGAAACACCGCCAGCACGATGCCGGTTCCCGAGGCCGCAATCAGGCTGACCGTCAGTGCCACGGCAACTACTGCGGCGATCACGGCGAAATCGAGTATGGTGGAGCGCTGCCTGAGCAGCTGGAAGCTGTGACGGTCGATCATGCGCACACCCACCACGATCAGAATCGCGGCCAGTCCCGCCACCGGCACCCAGGAGATCAACGTGCCCAATACCAGGAACGCAGCCAGCGACAGCACACCCTCGATGATGCCCGAGACGCGGGCCATCGCGCCGCTGGACATGTTCACCAGTGTGGCGCCCATCTGGCCGGCGCCGGGCATGCCGCCGCAGATCGCGGAGGTCACGTTGCCCAATCCCTGCCCGATCAGCTCACGGTTGGAGTCGTGGCGCGAGCGCGTCAATGCATCGAGCACCATGCAGGTCTTCAGCGTATCGATGGAGAGCAGCACGGCCAGCGTCAGCGCGGGTACGGCAATGTACTCGAGCTGGTCAGGCCGATGTCGCCAGCGGCATGGATACGCGCCAACATGATATCGACGATGCCGCCGCCGCTACCGAGTTCGCCGACGACGAAGCGGTTGCCCGCAAGAGTGAGCAGCGACGGGTCCAGCAGTCCGCATGCAAAATAGGCCCCCATGCCTGCCAGCAGCGCGAGTATCGCTGCCGGCACGAGGCGTGATGAACTTCGGCGCCACGAGCATCACGGCTATCGTCACCGCGCCGACAATCAGGCTTTGCCATTTCCATAATTCCGGAGACGCAAGCGATGCCCAGATATTGGTGCCCTTGGGGGTGCCGAGGAAAATGGGCACCTGGCTGCCGATGATGATCAGGCCGACGCCGGACAGGTAGCCGCTGACCACAGGATAGGGCATGTACTTGATCAGCTGCCCGAGCCGCACGGTGCCGAACAATATCTGCAACAGTCCCGCCAGCAGGCCGAGCAGCGAGATCAGCAGCAGGGCGGCGCCGGGACTGCCGCCCCCTGCATGAACTCGATGGCGAAGGCCGACACCACGGCTGCCGCCGGCGCGCACGGGGCGGTGATGAGCCGGTTGGTGCCGCCCATCGCCGGAGCGACCATGCCGAGCGCAATGGTGCCGAGGATGCCGGCCAGCGCACCCTGCGCCACATAGGACGAGCCCAGCGGCGAATAGATGGTCACGCCGAAGGCGATGGCCGATGGCAAAGCGACCAGCATCGCGGCAAGGCCGCCCCAGAAATCCCCCGCTTCGGGTTTAGGCAGTTTCACGGCTCTTCATTCCAATCCACGGTTGCTTCGATTCCAGGATGATATTCATGCTTACACAACGCCTGATGAGTCCGGGCCGGCAAGTATCCGGACTTTGCAAGAGCCGTCATTCAATCCGGGCAACAGCTTGCCGGAAAGCGCTGATCGCAGCTTTGCATCTTCATCAATTTGTCCATTGTGCCTGATGGTCGATATAAATAATACGCTTTGCAACTGCGATATAAAATTACAGAACCCTGGCGCCAAATACCGTCGCAACTTCGGCACGCAGCAATGTCCGGTCTTCACCCTGATAGCGCGGCGAGAAATGCATAGCGATGACGCTGGCGGCATTCGCCGCGCGCGCGATCTCGCCAGCCTGGCGCGCGGTCAGATGAAACTTGCGCTGTCCGTGTTCGGCATCGCGTTCCATGAACACCGCTTCGATGTACAGCAAATCGGCACCGCGCGCCAGTTCGACTATGCGCTGCTTGTTGGCCTGGTGCCAGGCGACATCGGTGACATAGGCGATCTTCTGGCCGGGCACGATGCGCAGCGCGGATTTCAGTTCCGCCAGCGACACCAGCCGCTCGCGTTGCGCATCATCCTCGCGCCACGCCACGCGTATCTGCCACTGTTCGGGTTCGTTGCGCAGCACCGCCTGCTTCATCTCGCGCAGCCACGCGCCCACCGGCAGGCCGAGTTCCTGCAAACGGTTTTTCCAGATATTGACGTGTGCCTGTTCCTGCAATGCATAGGCCATGCACGGGATGCCGCCGTGATCGAGCAACGCGCATTTCACCTGCATCGCCGGTTCGTTCAGCAATATATTGTCAGGAAAGTTCACGCCGGTTTCGTCTTCGCGGCGGAACGTGTTGTGGCAGCGGAAACTGGCGTACCGTCCTGCCCCGTTGCCATCCACTTCGGTAACGCGCAGCGTAAAGTCGGACAGATAGTTGTGCACCAGATTCCAGGTGTAGGCGCGCAGCTTGTGCTCCACCTGATCGAGAAAGCGGGGCGGGCCGAACAGCTGCAGGTCTTTTTCCCGTCCGAGCAGTATGCGCAGCAGCCAATCGAAACCGATGAAGTGATCCATGTGGGCATGGGTGACGAACACATGGCTGATGCGCAACAGCTTGCGCGGCGGAAGCGCCCGGATGTCGCCCAGATCGAACAGCAGCGCGCGATGCTCGAACAGGCAGTCAACGAACAGTACCGGGTCTCCGGTCGAGCCGTTTACCAGATGAGGATGAAAAGTCGGGCGCATAACCGCGCGTATCGTTGCCTTACAGTACCACCGGGTGATCCGGCATCTCGTTGCATTTGCCGCCATGTGCCGGGAAATGGCGCGACAGGTGTTCGCCCACCGCATGTATTCCGGCAAGCACGCCCGTTTCGAAATTTCCTGCGCGGAATTCCGCTTCCATCTCGCGGCAGATCCCTTCCCAGACTTCCTGGCCGAGCCTGACATGGATGCCGCGGTCGGCAATGATCTCGACATCTCGGTCCGCCAGCAACAGATAGATCAGCACGCCGTTGTTGTGTTCGGTATCCCAGACGCGCAATCTGGAAAATACCTCGATCGCGCGCTGCTGGGCGGTCTGTCCGGCCAGCAGCGGCGCCAGCTCCAGCGAGGCCTCAACCGCAAAACGGATCTGTCCGGCGTGCCGCTGTTCGGTTGCGCGGATCGCCTGCTCGATCGCTTTCAGTACGTGCGGCGGGAACACGCGCCGGACCGCCGCACGGCCCATCGAGAGATGTCGCATAACTCGTATCAAATCCATGAGTGCCTCATTTACCAGCTCCCCGATGCGCCGCCGCCACCAAAACCCCCGCCCCCGCCGCTGAAGCCGCCGCCTCCGCCAAAACCGCCACCGCCACCGAATCCTCCTCCGTAACCGCCATAGCCGCCAAAACCGCGCCCGCCGCCCAACAGCACGAATATGAACGCTACCACGCCGGCCAGCACGGCGATGATCAGCGGCGCAACGGTCAGCCAGGCCAGCAATCCCAGCCCACCGCCCACCAGCAAAGCCGCCGGGAAACGCCCGAACAGCGCGCGCAACAAGCCGCCCACCGCAACCACCAGAATGAATGCGATGAACAGCAACGATTCGAAATTATTGGTTCCGCCGCTTGAGGATCGCGGTTTCGGCGGTGGCGGCAGGGGTTCGCCGTTGACGACCTGCATCATCGCCTCCAGGCCGGACTGGATGCCCGCGTAAAAATCGCCGCTCCTGAAACGCGGCACGATGATCTCGTCGATGATGCGATTTGCGATGGCGTCGGGCAGCGCGTCCTCGAGGCCGTAGCCGACTTCGATGCGCACCTTGCGGTCATTCTTTGCGATCAGCAGCAGCGCGCCGTCATCCACGTTTTTGCGTCCCAGCTTCCACGCGTCGACCACGCGGATGCTGTATTGCTCGATCGTCTCGGGTTGCGTGCTCGGCACGATCAGCACAGCAAGCTGCGCGCCCTTTTTCGCCTCGAATGCGGCAAGGCGGGATTCCAGTGCCAGAATCTGCTGTGCATCCAGCGTCGCGGTCAGGTCGGTGACGCGCTGGACTAGCGGCGGCACCCTTACTTCATCCTGCGGGACATCGGCGTGCGCCGTCCCGATGGAAGTCAGCCCGCACAACAGCAGCGCAAGCGGAACAACTCGCGCCCACGACTGCTTCATGTCAATCCACCGATACCGGAACCTTGGGCGCAGAGGGCGCGGAGAAATCCACTGCAGGCGGACGCGATATCTGTTGTTCGTTTTCCACCGTGAACGACGGCTTGACCTTGTAGCCAAAGACCATTGCCGTCAGGTTGCTCGGGAAAGTGCGTACCGCGGTGTTGTATGCCTGAACCGCCTGGATGTAGCGGTTGCGCGCCACGGTGATGCGGTTTTCCGTGCCTTCCAGCTGCGCCTGCAGGTCGCGGAAATTCTGGTCGGATTTCAACTGCGGGTAATTCTCCGTCACCACCAGCAGCCGGCTCAATGCCGACGTCAGCTGGCCCTGCGCTGCCTGGAATTTGGCGAATGCCTCGGGGTCGTTGATCAGTTCGGGCGTGGCCTGGATGCTGCCGACCCTGGCGCGCGCCTCGGTAACGCCCAGCAGCACGCTCTTTTCCTGGGCGGCATAGCCCTTGACGGTGTTGACCAGGTTGGGAATCAGATCGGCGCGCCGCTGGTACTGGTTCAGCACTTCCGCCCAACTCGCCTTTATCTGCTCATCGTTGCTCTGAAATGTGTTGTAGCCACAGCCGCTCAACAAGGTAGCCAGTAATACCATCCACAAAATACGCATCGTTGGTTCCTCCGGGTTGGATGTAAAATAATTTGAAGGAACTATAGCACTAAACGGAATAACGGTTCTGCTCCCTCATACCAACCTCGAACCGCTATTACACAACTCGATAGTTCACTTCCCAATAGCAGTTATTCGCCAAGTTCTGTTTTCGACATATTCTGTTATAAAACTCTAGCCTCACAGGGCGCTTTTACAATTTTTTTTCGCTACGGAGGGGTATCCAAGCCATCCTTAAACTCAACCATGATCGGTCAAACTACACGCCTGCGGGCGGACAAGTGCGATTTGATGATGCACCTGAAATTCCCGAGATTTACGGGAGGTGCAAAAAAAATCTTTCAACAGAATCGGTAGAGTCGGGATGTGGCGCGGTAGAAGTAGGTTTGGTTTGTCTGTTGCCGCCCCTTTCGTTTGGCGGTGCCCTAATACCCTTACCTTAACCCCGTTTCCACACCCCTCTCATCGAACCGGACATGCAGATTTCCCGCATCCGGCTCTCGGACAAGACCTCACGCTTTCGCCCACGCCACGCTGCGCCCTCGCGCGCTCAGACGTACGAGTCCAAAATACCCGTAGAGGTGCGAGAGTGGATATGCCCCGCCCCTTCTGCGCCTGACCTTATGCTTGTTGCGCAGCCACTGCCGCAACCGCACAGCCGTGTAGCTGTCGAGTGCACGATACGCACGACTGACTGTACCTACACTAAAGTAGTTCGCCCAGCCGCGCAACATGCGATTCAACTTGCCAATCAGCTCTGTGGTCTCTTGCCATGTTCCTGAGATAAGCGTCAGCTCATAGACCTTTTCGATCATGCGCCGAATGCTTTTCTTCGACGGCCACAAGGCAATACGAGCCTTCCCTGTGATCGCCGAATATCTTTTCCCAAACGTGTAACCCAGAAAGTCGAACTCCCCTTCCGGAACCCTACAGGTGCGTGTCTTTTCCTCGTTCACCGTCAACTTCAGCTTGCCCATGATCGCGCGCATCCATTGCAGCGCTTCTTCCGCCTTGCCACGTTTGCACAGAATCACAAGATCATCCGCATAGGTAACGATTCGACTGCCCAGTCTTCGCTCCAGCCCCAGTTTCTTCCACGCCAATACAAACCGCCGCATGTACAGATTCGACAGCAGTGGTGAAATTGGCGAGCCTTGTGGGATGCCTCGCCCTTTATCCTTGGCCTCGGTGCTTCGTGTTTTCCTGCCTCGTTGGTCGGTCTCTTCAACGGCGCATTCCAGCCACATCTTGATCAGATGCAGCACACGCCGATCAACGATGCGTCGCGCGAGCGATTGCATCAGTTCGGGGTGTGGGATGCTGCCGAAGTAGTCCGCGAGATCGGCGTCGACGACATCCGTTTGACCTCGGTGCAGGCGCTCCTCCACTTCCTCTGCCGCCTGCTGGGCATTGCGGCCCGGTCGGTAGGCATATTGCTCGGGTGGGAGGTCGGCTTCGAAGATCGGTTCCAGCACCAGCATCGCTGCTGTCATGCAGACCCGATCGCGCAAGGTGGAAATGCCCAGCGGCCTGAGTTTGCCATTGGCTTTCGGGATGTACACTCTCCTAATCGGGTCAGGTCGGTAGTTCTCTTCTCTGAGCGCAAGCGCCAGTTCGGCCAGCCATCGCGGCACTCCGTACGCCTCGATGTCCGCAAAGTCCTGTCCGTCCACGCCCGGTGCGCCCTTGTTCGAGCGGCACTGAGCATAGGCATGAGCCAGAATATCCTCGCGGCTGATCTTGTCGTACAGCGCATAGAAACGATAGCCAGCTTCTGACTTCGCTTTTGCGTGTAACGCCATCTGCAGCTTCTGAACACTACTCGGAGTTGATAGGTTACCCAATCTCCACGTCCTCACTACGTCTTGCGTCTATCTTGAACTGAGGTTCCTTCCCTCCACCAGCATTACCCGGTTTCGGCAGTACTACGAACCTCTCCGTCACCCCAGGGTGCCCGGCCTGTCCCTCGCGGGCGTCCGGTTGATCACCCCTGATCACACCAAGGGGCTTCCCGTGTTGCGCGCGCTTTCCTTGTGTACATGCTGTCGCCACTACCCCGGCACAGCAACTGGTGGTATTGCTTGCTCTTCCATCCAGTTGTATCAACCTTCCCCGAAAGTGTGGTCGGGTCGGCCTGTGCATTGTCCTTTTCGAGGCTTGCTCAGCGTTCACTCACGTTACGGCCTGCACACTCGCGCTGTCACCAATTCGTGACACGCTTTACCCGAAGGCTTCAACCATTTCGTTGCCTCCATAGTTGCTCCGGTTGCTTCCGGCTGGAGCTAATTGGCCGGGTGGGATTTGCACCCACTGGAAAAGCGCCGCCTTTGCACGGCGCACACACACAGCGGACATAGAATCTAAAATAAGCAATTCAATCCGGATGTCTCTTGCCGACACAAAGTGGTCCGTCGCGATTCAATTTCCGCTACTAATATATGCGTAATTTACTCCGTTGAATTATGAATTTGGGGGGTGTATAAGGTTTCTCGAATATTCATTGATTCATAGCCCTGACTTCTCAGTTACATACAAGAGCTTAACGTGCATCAGATTTGGGAATGCCACCACTCAACTCGATATTCTATCTGCCTGATAGTCTCTTCCATATTGTTACTCAGTGGTTGCGGTGGCGGTGGCGGTGGCGGGAATACAGCAACAACTAATGACCGGGCATATGCCGTCGCTATTCAAAGCGATGGAAAAATCGTGGCCGCCGGAAATTCCTATAGTAAAACCTACAGCCTGAATTCTGCTTTGGCAAGATATAACAGCGATGGAAGTCTCGATACGAGCTTTGGGGCTGGCGGACAGGTGCTGACGTTTTCCGGGAATACTGCTGTCTCTTCTAATATTATTGTAATTCAGAGTGACGGCAAAATCATAATACCCGGATACAACCCCAGCACGCTTGATTATGCTTTGATACGTTACAACAGTAACGGCAGTCTGGATACAAGCTTTGGAGTGGATGGAAAGGTGGACATAGGTAGTGGTTATATCAGCGCCGTTGCCATCCAGAGTGACGGCAAAATCCTCGCAAGTGTCGGTTCCGAACTTCACCGTTACAACAGCAATGGTAGCTTCGATACGAACTTTGGAAGTGGCGGAGCGGTGGCCAATAGTGGCGGGTCCAGCATAGCCATCCAAATTGACGGCATGATCCTGGCATCCAATGGTGCCCAACTCAGCCGTTACGATCCGAGTGGAACCCTAGATCCGACCTTCGGGGTTGGCGGCCAAGTCAATAGTGCCGCATCCTCCATAGCTATCCAAGCCGACGGTAAGATCGTCGGAGCGGCCAGTTACTATAATGGTGTTTCCTATGATCTTGCCCTGATGCGTTACAACAGCGACGGTAGCACGGATGCCAACTTCGGTGGCAGCGGGACCGTAATCATTTCCGTTTCAAATCTTTACCAGCTAAGTCCTACTACCGTTATGCCAGATGCTGCCACCGGCAAGATATTTTCAGCTGGATATTCCCCATCTAATTTTGTCCTCTGCCGCTACAACAGCGGTGGCACTCCCGATGCGACATTCGGTACAGGAGGGAAGATAATAAAACAAGGAGGAGACTATTGGGGCGGCTTTAATGGATTCGTTAGTAGCTTCGTCAATGATTCAGCACTCCAAACTGACGGTAAGATTGTGTTGGCAGGAAGTACCTATAAGAATGACTTGAGCGGTGACGATTTTGCGTTGGCACGACTCAGTAGCAACGGTTCAATTGATACTACCTTCGGGTCAGGTGGCACGGTGACTACTGGCTTCTAGTAGAACTTGCTACAAAATTGATTCATTGAAAAACCATTATCAGCCATGGAGAATAGTGAAGCTCGCTTATTGGCACGAAGCAGCCCATCGATCTTTGTAATAGCTTACCCGAAAGCTGCCGTTCGAGCTTTGCGATCAAATCAGTGGATCTGAAACTGTGTTACCTTCACTCTAAACCGCCTGCCCCGCCGCGTAGCCCGAAGCCCAGGCCCACTGGAAGTTGTAGCCGCCCAGCCATCCGGTGACGTCCACCACTTCGCCGATGAAATACAGTCCGGGCACCTCGATGCATTCCATGGTCTTGGACGACAACGCGCGGGTGTCGATCCCGCCGCAGGTCACTTCCGCCTTGCCGTAACCGGCCGTGCCGGACGGGATGACCTGCCAGTCGTGCAACTGCGCGGCGATCAGTTTGCGCTCCTTGTCGTTGTACTGGTTGAGCGGTTTGTTTTCGATCTTCTTGTGTTCGGCCAACTGCGCGCACCACACATCGGCAAAGCTTTTCGGGAACCATTGCGCCAGGTAGTTGCTCAGCAATTTTTTGCCGGTCTTCTGTTCGGTCAGCAAAGCCAGCATGTCGAGATCGGGCAGCAGGTTGATGTGCAGCGGTTTGCCATGCTGCCAGTAGGAAGAAATCTGCAATATGGCCGGGCCGCTCAGGCCGCGGTGCGTGACCAGCATGTTTTCCCTGAACGATTGCTTGCCGAAACTCACCACGACATCGAGCGAGACGCCGGTCAGTCCGGCATAGGCCTTCCAGTCGTCCGGCGCAAAAGTCAGCGGCACCAGGCCGGGTTTGAGTTTGGTGATCGGGATGCCGAATTGTTCCGCGACGTGATAGCCGTACGGGGTCGCCCCGGTCTTGGGTATGGACAGGCCGCCGGTTGCGATCACCAGCGATTCGGAATTGAAATCGCCGCGCGAGGTGCTGACATGGAAGCGGTGCTCATGCTGTTTGGGCTCGCCGTCCTCGGGTTCGGGATAATAATCGATCTCGTCCACCTCGCAGTTCATGAAACGCTTCACGCCCGCCGCCTCGCATTCGTCGCGCAGCATCGCGATTACGGCTTCCGATTCATCGTCGCAGAACAATTGACCGAGCGTCTTTTCGTGGTAGCCGATGTTGTGCTTTTGCAGCAACTCAATGAAATCCCGCGGCGTATAGCGCGCCAGCGCCGAGCGGCAAAAATCCGGGTTGGTGGATATGAAATTTTCCGGCCGCGCGTTGATGTTGGTGAAATTGCAACGCCCGCCGCCGGAAATGCGGATCTTCTCCGCAAGCTTTTTGGCATGGTCGAGCAGCACCACGGAGCGTCCGCGCTGTCCGGCCTGCATCGCGCACATCAGGCCCGCCGCGCCCGATCCGATAATGATCACATCTGTTTTCATGTATTTTGACAATGCCCGCGACGGGCATGATTTATTGGAAAGATTTATTGTTGGAGTGCTTCGAACCGGGCGTGATCACGCAGACCCTTCCAGCTTCATCCACAAACACGCGCCCTTGCTGGCCTTGTCGATGTCGGCAAGCTGCCGTTCGTGCTCGGCCAGCTCATCGGCGCTGGGCTGCAGCACGCGCAATTTGGGGCGCGCCGCATCGATGGCCAGCACGGCGGGTTTGCGCGCCATCGGCATATCGTCGCCGAGCAGGCTTTCCTGTCCGCGCGTCATCGCAAAATAAACATCGGCAAGCAACTCGGTATCGAGCAACGCGCCGTGCAGGCTGCGATGCGCGTTGTCGATCTCGTAGCGGCCGCACAGCGCATCCAGGCTGTTCTTCTTGCCAGGATGCATTTCGCGCGCCATCCTGAGGGTATCCGTCACCTGGTTCTGCAACGGAGGCAAGCCGATCAGGCCCAGCTCGTGATTCAGGAATCCGATATCGAACGGCGCATTGTGGATGATGAGTTCTGCATCCTCGATGAATTCGAGAAAACTTGTCGCAATATCGGCGAACTTCGGCTCGTTCTGCAGGCGCTCGTAGGTCAAGCCGTGCACCGCCACCGCGCCCGCCTCGATCTCGCGCTCCGGATTGAGATAGCGGTGGAAGCGGCGCAGCGATACCTTGCGGCCGTCCAGCTCGATCGCCGCCAACTCGATGATGCGGTGCCCCTGTCTGGGATCCAGGCCGGTCGTCTCGGTATCCAGCACGATCTTCCGGACACCCCCATAAATGCTTTTTTCGGGCGCATCGCTAGATTGCGCGGTGCTCGAATCTCGCCGCACGTCGTGTGCTGTCCTGGATTCTGCGCTCCGTGCGCCTTGCGCTGCATCCCGAAAACCAGAAGGTCTGGAAGTGTCCTTATGCATTGTTGTTCTCCCGAATGTCGCCGGCGCCGAGCTTTTCGAAAATCATCTCCACGCCGCGGTTCGCCAATTCATCGGCGCGCTCGTTGCCGTCGTGGCCTGCATGTCCCTTGACCCAGACCCATTCAACCGTGTGATCCACCGCCAGCGCGTCGAGCCGGCGCCACAGGTCTTCGTTCTTTACCGGCTTCTTGTCGGCGGTTTTCCAGCCGCGCTGCTTCCATCCGTGTATCCATTGGCTGATGCCCTGCTGCACGTATTTCGAGTCGGTATGCAGACGCACATGGCAGTGCCGCTTCAATGCTTCCAGCGCCGCGATCGCGCCCATCAGCTCCATGCGGTTGTTGGTGGTGTGCGCCTCGCCGCCGAACAGTTCGCGCTCCTTGCCTTTGCTGCGCAGCAGCGCGCCCCATCCGCCCACGCCGGGATTGCCCTTGCATGCACCATCGGTAAAAATCTCAACGGTATCCTTCGTTTCCTTGCTCATTGCGGATCGGTCTCGTTACGCCGGGTAATCTTGTTGTTCAACTTGGGTGTGACCGGCAACAACTTGCTCACCAGTCCCTCGTTCCATTTCGGCTTGATCAGCCGCATCCCGTGCACACGCTTGATCGCGTGCACAAAATACACCCCGCCGCTCACCGCCCACCAGCGGTCACCCGCCGCTTCCATGAAGGCGAAACGTTCCAACCATTTGGCCTGGTGAAACGGCGGTGCATAGGCTGCAAAGCGAACTCCCGCCACTTCGAAACCCAGCAGGGCCAGCCAGTCCTTGATGCGGTTCAGCGCGATGAACTGGCCTTGCCATGGATAGCCCTGCCGCCGGCCCAGCGCGCGATGCAATCCCCACAGGCTGTGCGGGTTGAAGCCGCTGATGATCAGGTTGCCTTCCGGCCTCAGCACCCGTGCAGCCTCGCGCAGTATCTGGTGCGGGTACTCGGAAAACTCGAGAACATGCGGCAACACCACCAGATCCATGCAGTCGCAGTCAAACGGAAGCTCGGTGCAGATCAGGCGCACCGCGTTCCCTTCCTGGTTCCCCGCGCTGAAACGCAGCGGTATCCGGCTACCGCGCAAATAATCATGCTCTGGCAAACCCAATTGCAGAGCGTTGTAGCCGAACATGCCGCTGACCGTGCGGTCGAAGTACGCTTGTTCGTACTTGAGCACATAGCCGCCCTGCGGGCACGCAAACCATTCGCTCAGACTTTTCGTGGTTGACTTACAATTCGGCATCGCTCAACTTCCATTTGCTCCATGTTCGACATCACCGCCATCCCTGCCCTGCAGGACAATTACATCTGGGCCATACACGACAACCGGCATGCTGCCGTGGTCGATCCCGGCGAAGCCGCGCCGGTGCAGGCATTCCTCGCTGCGCACGGCCTGCGGCTGGATGCAATCCTGTGTACCCACCGCCATGCAGACCACATCGGCGGCATCGCAAAATTGCGTGAAGTATACAACGTGCCGGTGTACGGGCGGCGACATCCCAAAAACCCGCATATCACCAACGAGCTGCGCGAGGGCGACAAGCTCAAGCTGGCAGAACTTGGCGTCCGGTTCGACATCATCGAGATTCCCGGGCATCTCGACGACCATATCGCCTATCTCGCGCCGGGGATCGTGTTTTGCGGCGACGTGCTGTTCGGCGCAGGCTGCGGCAGAAACTTTGAAGGAACCCCGGCGCAACTGCACCATTCGCTTGAACGTCTGGCGATGCTGCCCGACACCACACGCGTGTATTGCGCCCACGAATACACTGCCGCCAACCTGCGTTTCGCGCTGGCCTGCGAACCGGACAATCCCGCCGTGCAACAGCGCATCGCCGCCACCCAGCAATTGCGTGCGGAGAACCGCATCACGCTGCCCTCCACCATTGCGCTGGAAAAAGCCACCAATCCCTTCCTGCGCTGCACCCAGCCGGAAATCATCCGCACCCTGCAACAGCGCGGCCTGATCGGCACCAGTGAGCGTGATGTCAGTGAACTGGGCGTATTCACTGCGATGCGCGAGTGGAAGAACCATTTCTGATTGCGACGAAAGGCGTTCTGGGATATCCTGCGCGCCCTTCGGAGAGGTGGATGAGCGGTTTAAGTCGCACGCCTGGAAAGCGTGTTTGGGATAATATCCCAACGGGGGTTCGAATCCCCCCCTCTCCGCCAGAATTGTTTACCCCGCCAGCAATATAGTAGTTCTTTGCGGTAAGCCCCGCAGTGTGCGGGTCTTTGCCAGTTGGAACATTCTCTGCTTTTCGAAATCCCCGGGATTTATGCAACTTCCGGCCATTTTCACCGGCCATTCTCTGCCTCGCATTTTTAGAAATTGTTTACTCAGGCTATTTTAACTAAGAATGCGGGATGACTCGGTGCTACTGGAGAGTTTTCTGGTACGAGCGTGGAGGTATTTTTGCACGCCGGCCTGATCAGTGTCTGAAGCCCAGCAGCTTTCTTTGATCGGCCCAGTCGATAGGCAGCGGAAACTGGTCCATGATGGTATCGGCCGTGACATTGGTCGGCTGCCTGCCTTCAAGGATCGCCCCGATGATGTCCGGGGCCAGGAAGGACAGATTGATCACCCGGGTGACATAGTTACTGTCCACCCCGTCTTTTTCGGCGATGTCCTGCAGGCTTCTGGCTTTCCCGGAAATCAATCGTTCAAACCAGTCATGCCCTTTGGCAAGCAGCTGGATTAGGCGGGGATCGGCACCCCGCTCCCGCATCCCACCCTGGACCATCAGGCGTACTGCCATGCCGCTGCGCTTCAATTGAATCGGCAGCGAGAGCAGATGAATATCCTGCTCTTCATCTGCTTTCGAGGAAGGGGTGGATTGACCCGGCTCCTTGGTCACGTCCAGCAGGCCGTTCAACCTGACACTGATTTGAACCGCCTCTCGTCCTACGACGATCCGTTGGATCAGGGCCTGGAGTACCGCCAATCGGGATTGATTGTCAGTGCTAGGCTGTGCGGTGGCCGCTGGATCTTCGATCATTTGCACCCATGACCGGGCACGCTTCAGGACGGGCTGAACCTGATGTGCCTGATGCATCCCTCTTTGTTCCAGCAGGCTGAAGAGGACGGAGTCCTGCTGCAGAAATTCGCGCAGTGCCTGAATCACGACCCCTTCCAGTTCGTTCGCCGGAATCCGCAGGGCGTCCGGAGCCTCCTCCCTGCTTTGTTGCAGCAGACGGTTGCTGATGTAATAACGATAGCGTCGTTCGCCCTTTTTACTATGGCTGGGCGTCAGACGGTCTTCATGTTCGTCCCACACCAGGCCAGCCAGCAGACTCAGGGACTGGGCACCCACGCGTTGCCTGGTCCCCTGCCGGTTTTCAGAGAGCTTTGCTCGAACCGCATCCCAGACGGCCTGTTCAATGATTCCCGGGTGCTGTCCCGGGTAGACCTTGTCTTTATGGCTGATCTGTCCGGTATAGAGGGGATTCGTTAGTATCTTGTACAGATGCCCGCGACTGAATGAACGATTTCCACTTACCATTCCTGACTTCCGGCCGGTGCGGGTTTGGGTCTTCCAGCCCAGCCGGTCCACTTCCGCTTTCAGTTTGCTCACGCATCCCAGGGCCAGATATAGGTTAAAAATCTCCCGTACCTGCTGTGCTGCAGTTTCATCAATCGCCAATGTCCGGTCTTTAGGGATATAGCCCATCGGCGGAATGCCGCCCATCCACATCCCCTTGGCCTTGGAGGCGGCAATCTTGTCGCGGATCCGCTCGCCGGTGATTTCCCGTTCGAACTGGGCAAAGGACAGCAGCACATTGAGCGTCAGTCGCCCCATCGAGGAGGTGGTATTGAACTGCTGGGTGACCGACACGAACGACACACCATGCGCGTCAAACAGCTCGACCAGCTTGGCAAAGTCGGCCAGCGAACGGGTCAGCCGGTCCACTTTATACACGACCACGATCCTGATCCGCCGGTCGGCAATATCAGTCATCAATTGCCGCAGTGCCGGACGATCCAGATTCCCGCCCGTATATCCGCCATCGTTATACAGGGTGGGAACCGCCTGCCAGCCTTCGGCCTTCTGGCTCTGAATATATGCTTCACAGGCCTCCCGCTGCGCGTCCAGGGAGTTGAAATCCTGCTCGATCCCCTCGTCGGACGATTTCCGGGTGTAGATGGCACATGCAATCCTGCTGGATGGTGACGAAGCTTTCGGTTTGCTCATCCGGCCACCCCGAAAAACACTTTGCCGTTCCAGGAGGTGCGGGTGATGGCCCTGGCAATGGCTGAGAGGCTGCGCCAGGTTTTATCCTCGTAGGAGTATCCCTCATCCAAGACCGTGACTTGATGGCTCGTCCCCTGCCAGACCCTGATCAGACGCGTGCCGGGCAGCAAAGGAATCGCAGCAGCCTGCCGATTCAATTGGCGACGCAGGGTTTGATCCAGACCGCCCAGGGCCTGCACCTGCATATGCCAGCCAATTGCGCGCTGCATGAATTCGACCCGGATATGACGTGGTACCGGTTGCTTGAACCCATCTTGCCAGTGGGTGATCAACCTTGCCTTGTCCCATGCCTGCAATTCCAACCACGGTTGATGTCGGGTCATCATTTGCCAGCGCCTGCTGCGGGATGGATCCGGTACATCCGGATGCCATCAGTATTCGTTTCGCTTGCTACCGTCAGTCCCAGTTTTTTACGCAGGATGCCGGAAATGACACCGCGTACCGAATGGGCCTGCCAGCCAGTGGCGGAGGTTAAGTCGTCGAGATTTGCACCGGCTGGTCGATTCAGCAGTTCGATCAACCGGGATTGCTTGGTCGCAACAGGTGATTTCGCAGTTTTTGCGGTGGTCGGCTTTTGGGTGGATTTGGTACTGTTTTTAGGTGTGGCCGGAACGGCTCTCTGTCGACGCGCAGCAGGTTGTAATTTAACGGCGGCAGTTGCCAGAGAACTTTTACGGGCAACGTTTTTGGTTGATGGCTTCGCCTTGCGTATTGCGGTTTTGGTGTTCATGGCATCTCCTGGTCAATCCGCCGCGACCATCGCGGCGGTGACACATTGACGCTCTACTCGCGCAGCACATCAAGTCATTTGTTGCACCATATTCGCCCCATTAACCTTGGCGCATCTAATTAAACCGAGCGCCTGCTGTTCGGCGATTCTGTTGAAAAACTCCTATGAATTTCGATGTTATGAATGGTAAAATAATGCCTATCAAAACAAGCTGGGAGCCATGCTATGATTGGGTTTCAGACAGATAACCAAAAGCGCCTTTTCTACTCTTTCGATCTTGAAGATCACATTCCCCAGAACCACCTCCTTCGCGGCATCAACCAGCATCTCGATTTAACCAATCTGCGCCAGCATCTCGCTGAATACTACAGTCACACTGGCAGGCCCTCCATCGATCCTGAATTGATGATCCGTATGCTGATCATCGGCTACAGCTTTGGCATCCGTTCCGAGCGCAGG
>CAVWTZ010000122.1:0-13805 GCA_963757485.1 uncultured beta proteobacterium | reverse complement strand
TGTGTTGAATCGACCGGTTGAAACCGCATCCCATAGCGGACTAAAACAATGCTCGAAAAAGATCATAGCGCAACGTCCACTTTGTTAACCTCAGACGCGTAGTTTCGACCAACCCGCAACGCTGAAGCGGAGGTATAGTTGCGCTGCTTAGATTGAGGAAGGTGTTTACCTAGCAGTTAGGGCTCTTCAATGGTGCTGACGAGCTAATGCCCGGCCGGTACGTAGGCCCTCAGAAAGGCGGCAACGGCCCGGTCCGCCGCCAATGAAATCTCCTTTTCACCTGGTAAGTCGTCCCGCACATGCAGCAGCAAGGGCTCGAGGAGTTCAGCCTCCAGCAGTGCGCGGAGGTGCTCGGCGGCAAGTTGGGGGTCGTCTGTGCGCAGGGCTCCCGTGGCCATGAGCTGGGAAAGGAATGTCACCACGTGTGCCCGCATAGCGCCAAGCTTTGCGGAGAACAACTTGCCAATGCCGGAGCGGGGCGCCTCGGCGATCATAAGGCGTCTCACTGCCACGATGTCTGGTGAACAAACGAAGTTTAGGAAACGGGCACCATAGTCGTGCAGCACCGTGCCAGGATCAGTCACAGAGGCATCCAGCTGCGCAATGCTCTGCGCGACGATTTCTGTGATGTGGTCATCAACGGCCGCCATCATGCATTCGACGAACAACTCTTCCTTCGAGGGGAAGTGGCTGTAGATCGTTGCCTTTGATCCACCGACCTCAGCGGTGATTTGGGAAATCGAGGTTTTGTCGAACCCCTGCGTCAGGAACAGCCGGTAAGCCGTTTCAAGGATGTCTTGCCGCTTGGCGTCCCTCTTCTTCATGCTTCGCTCCGCAATTTGTTTGAATCACTCAGTACAGTGTTTCTTGACAACAGATGAAAGTCAAGGCTGCGCGAAATGTTTGGGATAGCTGATCTGTCATGAAAGAGTAACGCCCATTCGCGTTACGCATCGGTCTTCGATACTGCCGGTAGGCCTGTCGGCTCAGCAGGCGCGTAGGCCCTCAGAAATGCGGAAACGGCCCGGTCCGCGGCCTGTGCGACCTCCTTTGCGTCCGGTGAATCCTCGCGCACGTGCAGCAGCAAGGGTTCTAGGATCTCTGCCTCCAGCAGGGCTCGTAGCTGACTTGCGGCAAAATCGGCATCGTCGGGGCGCAACGCACCCGAGGCCATGAATTTGGACAGGAGCTCGGCTACGTGCGTCCGCAACGCGATGATCTTGGCGAAAAACAGCGTTCCGATGCCCGAGCGGCTTGCCTCCGCAATGATTAGGCGCCGCACCTCCACCTTTTCGGGTGACAAGCCGAAGTTCAGGATATTGGTGCCGAACTCCCTCAACGCAGCCCCGGGGTCGGTGCCAGACGCATCAAGTTGGGCGACGGCGTTGGTGATGTAGTCCTCGACGGCTGCCGTCATACACTCGACGAATAACTCTTCCTTCGAGTGAAAGTAGCTGTAGATCGTTGCCTTTGATCCACCTACCTGGTCGGTGATCTCGGAAATTGATGTCGCATCAAACCCTTGCGTACGAAACAGCCGGTAGGCCGTGTCCAGAATCGCTTGCCGCTTGATATCCCTGTTTTTAATGTTCATGTTTTCTCCAAATAATATACTGTACGGTACAGTTCAAATTGTACTTGACAACTCCAAAAAGTCAAGTTTATAGTACTGTACCGTACAGTACATCTGGAGAGAAACTATGAACACGATGAAATTCCCACCGTCCCAAAATCGGCGGCACGTCATAAATGCGCTAATGCTGGCAAGCTTTGTCACGATCGTCGGTTGCGCCCAGATCCCCTCACTGGGTGAGTCTCCTGCCTTGAGGCCCGTCGAGCAGTTGAAGAGCGCGGAGTCCTTCTCCGCTCCGGCGGTGGCTTGGCCGGGGGATCGCTGGTGGCAAGCTTACGGCGATGCGCAACTCGATGCTCTGATCGAGGAAGCGTTGCGTGACTCGCCCAATCTGGCCGTTGCACAGGCACGATTGCGTCTGGCCGGGGCCATGACCCAGGAGGCTGGCTCTAAGCGTATGCCAGAGGTGACTGGTAGCGCATCCTTCAATGAGGCAAAGCAGAGTTACAACTACCTCATACCACGCGCGGCGCTGCCCCAAGGCTGGAACGACTATGGCCAAGCGACGCTGAACCTTTCGTGGGAACTCGACTTTTGGGGCAAGAACCGTTCGGCTTTGGCAGCGGCAACATCGGAGCAACAAGCCGCAGAGGCTGAGGTCGCGGAAACTCGGCTGATTTTGTCTACTTCTGTAGCCTCAGCCTATGCTGAGCTCCTCCACCTGTTCACTGTGCGTGACAGCGACGCAGCGGCGCTGGCTCTGCGAAGCAAGACAGTAGAGTTGTTCCGCCAGCGTCACGAATTCGGTCTGGAGAACCTGGCCAGTGTACGCCAAGTCGAGGCACGAGAGTCTGCGGCGGAAGCGCAATTGCTGGCCATTGATGAGCGTATCGCCCTGCAGCGGAACGGCGTTGCGGCACTGCTCGGTGCCGGACCGGATCGCGGCCTGGCCATCACCCGACCGACCGCGCAGTTCGCCGGCAGCACTGGCTTGCCGCCCAACCTGGCATTGGAACTCCTTGGTCGGCGCCCCGACATCGTCGCCGCGCGGCTGCGTACCGAAGCGGCCGCCAAGCGCATCGATCAGCAGAAGGCCGGCTTCTATCCGAGTGTTAATTTACTGGCTTTTGCCGGCGTTCAATCGTTGGGTATCGACAATCTGACCAAGTCCGGTTCCGACATCGGCAGCGCCGGCCCGGCGATTTCGCTGCCCATTTTCAACACAGAACGCCTGCAAGGCCAATTGCGCGGTGCCCATGCCGAGTATGACGCCGCGGTATCCACCTACAACGCGACGTTGTCGAACGCACTGCACGAAGTTGCTGATGCGGAGACTAGCCGGAAATCTCTTGATGGCGAACTCGCCGCGTCGCGCGCAGCCGTTAGCGCTGCCGCCGAAGCGCACAGCATTGTCAGTGCGCGCTACAAGGGCGAGCTTGCCACCTACCTCGACGTATTGTCCGCGGAAGATCAGCTGATCTCGGCTCAACGCGGTCTGGCCGAGATCGAAACACGTGCCATGGTTCTTGACATCGCCATGGTGCGCGCCCTTGGGGGCGGTTATCAAAGTCCCGACAAGCTGGGTGGCAAACCTGGCGTCCCCGAATGAACAAGACAACCCATCAAAGGAGAATGCAATGAACCAGCTAATTGAAACCTCGATATTAATTGAATCGAAATTAATCGAATCGAACAACCACAACCGCAAGCGACGGATCTTCCTGTTCTCTCTGCTCGCCCTGATCGTAGCGGCAGTTGGAACCGGTGGCTGGGCGTACTGGGAACTGGTCGGCTCTCGCTACGTCTCGACCGACAACGCCTACACCGCGACCGAAGTCGCCACGGTAACGTCCGAGATCGAAGGTCCGGTCGCCGAAGTGCGCGTGGCCGACAGCCAGAAGGTCAAGCGCGGCGACATCCTGGTCGTGCTCGACGACACCGATGCCAAGCTGGCGATGCGGCAGGCAGAGGCAGACCTCGCTCGCTCGCGGGCGCAAGTCGCGTCCGCGAAGGCCAACCTGGAACGCTCTGGCATCGACCTGAAACGGCGCGAAGCCCTAGTCGGCTCGGGATCGGTTTCGGGCGATGAATTGACCCAGGTCAAGAATGCTGCAACTGACGCCCGTGCTGAGCTAAATGCGGCCTTCGCCGCCGAGGCCCTGACCCAGGCACGCCTGGATAAGGCGAGGGTCGACCTTGGCCGCACGGTGATACGCTCGCCGGTCGACGGCGTGGTCGCCCGCCGGCAGGTGCAACTGGGGCAGCGGGTTCAGCCTTCCATGCCACTGCTTTCGGTCGTGCCTGTGCAGGACATGTATGTCGATGCCAACTTCAAGGAAGTGCAGTTGAAGGAAGTTCATCACGGCCAGAAGGTTGAGCTGTTCAGTGATCTCTACGGCAGCGATGTCGTCTATCACGGCATCGTCGACGGCTTCAACGGCGGCACGGGCGCGGCATTCGCGCTGATCCCAGCACAGAACGCTACCGGCAACTGGATCAAGGTTGTGCAGCGACTGCCAGTGCGCATCAACCTCGACCCCGCCGAACTCCAGGCTCATCCGTTGCGAGTCGGTCTGTCGATGACGGCGAAAGTCGACCTGCGCAGCCAGTCCTGAACAGGAGGAGACTATGTCAACTGTCGCAATCGATCATAAGGGAGCGCCCCCACTACAGGGCGCGATGCTGTGGGTGGGGGCCATCATCCTGGCACTGGCTAATTTTCTCGCCGTGCTCAACATGACCATCGCTAACGTCACCGTGCCGAATATGGCCGGTGCGCTCGGCGCCGGTTCTAGCCAGGGCACCTGGATCATCACAGCCTACGCCGTGGCGGAGGCCATCACCGTGCCCCTCACCGGGTGGCTGTCCGCCCGCTTCGGGGCGGTCAGGGTGTTCTCGCTCTCGGTGTTAATGTTCGGTGTTTTTTCGTTGATGTGCGGCATGTCCACCTCACTGAGCATGCTGCTCGCCATGCGCGTCCTCCAGGGCATGGCCGGCGGGCCGCTGTTGGCGCTGTCCCAAACCCTGCTGCTGCGCATCTTCCCCAAGGAGCAATCCATGCAGGCCATGGGACTCTGGGCGATGACCACCCTGCTAGCGCCGGTGGTCGGCCCGGTGCTGGGTGGGTGGATCTGCGACAACTACAGCTGGCCGTGGGTCTACTTCATCAACGTGCCCATGGCACTCGCTTTCAGCGCGATCGCCTGGGGCTTGCTCAAGCGCTACGAAGAACCACTGGTCAAGAATCCGATCGACAAGATCGGCTTCCTCTTGCTGGTGATCTGGGTCGCCGCCCTGCAGATCATGCTCGACGAAGGCAAGGATCTCGACTGGTTCTCCTCGGATGAAATCCGCGTCCTGGCCGTTGTCGCCGTGATCGGCTTCTTCGCCTTCCTGATCTGGGAACTTACCGAAAAGAATCCGATCGTCGATCTGCGCGTGTTCCGCCATCGCGGCTTCACCGCCAGCATGTTCGTGCTCGCGCTAGCCTTCGGGTCCTTCTTCGGTCTCAACGTGCTGACTCCGCTCTGGCTCCAGTACAACATGGGCTATAACACCACTTGGGCCGGACTCGTCGTCGCTTGGGGCGGCCTGCTTTCGGTAATTTTCTCGCCGATTGCGGCCAACCTGGCGAACCGGTTCGATGCTCGCTGGTTGATCTTCATTGGTTGTTTCTGGCTCGGGGGAGACACCCTCTGGCGATCGGTGGCGACCTCGGACATGAGCTACTGGACGATCGTCATTCCGCTGTTCTTCATGGGCGTCGGCATGCCGATGTACTACGTCCCAATTACGGGGTTGGCCATGGGTTCGGTGGACGAAGCGGAAACGGCGTCAGCAGCCGGACTGATGAATTTCGTGCGTACGATTTCCGGCGCCTTCGCCACCTCCCTGGTCACGACGTTCTGGCAGGACAAGAGCTACATCGCCCACGACCAACTGGCCAGCATCGTCGATCCAGCCCAGGTAGCCTCCACTCTAATCGCCATCGCGCCGACCACGCCCGGGCAAATGGGACGCGAGGCGTTGAACATGGCGGTTACGGGGCAAAGTCTGATGCTGGCGACCAACGGTCTGATGATGGCCATCGCTGTCGTCTTCTTCATCTCCGCATTCTCGATCGCCCTGGCACCCAAGGCAGCCCGAACCGTCGACGCCGCGTCGATCGGACACTAGGAGCAACCAAGAAAATGATCCACGTCATGGGGCTGAGCGCTGCGGCTTCCGAACTGGGGAAACCGGTGAGTGTAAACAAGAGCATGAAGTCTAGCCGAACCTTCATTTGGCAAATATCTACATGGCTCTTACTCGCCGCCTGCCTGTTTGCGATTGACCATACCGTTCTTGCCGCCGAGCCCGCTAATGAAGCCAAGTGCACAGCAATCGCGGACGATCACGATCGGCTTGAGTGCTATGACGCTCTCTCTAGAAGAAGTGCATCCAAGTCCAGCACAGAGCCATTAGATCAATTCGGTATGCCACCTCTACCCGAGGCGACACAGGGCGGTGAACCACCGACTCCACTCTCCGAACGCTGGGAACTCGAGCCCAAGACCAAGCAGGGAACGTGGCTCATACGCCCGTATGATCCAATGTTTATCCTGCCTGTGCGCTACAGCGATCACCCGAATGACTCGCCCCAGACAGCTACACGTCCGGCACCTTTCTCAGTGCCGCTTGACAATACCGAGATCGAGTTTCAGCTGAGCATGAAAATTAAAGCTGCCGAGAATCTCTTTGGCAGCCATGCGGATTTGTGGTTTGCCTACACCCAGCAAAGTCAGTGGCAAGCATACGACAGCAAGAATGTTAGTACCCCTGTAGGTAAGCTAAGTACATCCAGTCTGTTTCGCGAAACCGATTATAACCCGCAAATATTCGTGACATTTCCCACGCACTACGATCTGGCCGGCCTCACTGGTCGATTCATCAACGTGGGCCTGTGGCATCAATCCAATGGCAGCGCCGATCCAGCGTCGCGTTCCTGGAATCGGGTTTTTGCCCAGTTCGGTTTTGAACGCGGGGACTTTGCGCTGTATGTGCGCTCCTGGATTCGAATCAAAGATCCTGCCTCCGACGATGACAATCCCGACATTGTCCATTACGAGGGTTATGGTGATGTTACAGGAATCTATAAGTGGGGCCAGCAGGAATTTTCACTGCTCGGCCGTCTCAACGGCGGCAATTATGGGTTGCAGGGTACTTGGGACTTTCCTATCAGTGGGCGTCTCAAAGGATATGTAAAAGCGAGCAGCGGTTACGGCGAAACCTTGATCGACTACAACTGGAGACAGAACACCGTCGGTGTCGGTGTACTCTTGGTCGACTGGCTCTAGCCAGGATTGGCTTGGCCAAGCTCGCGATATAGGGCAAGCAAGCTATGGTTTGACCTATTTCTATTACCAGTTGCATCGAGAGCTTACTGCATTATGGACGGGCTCCGGGGAAACTGCTCCGCGAAACAAATTAATTCAAGAGGAAAAAATCCACAAGGCTGGCGGTTGATCGTCCGCCTTACGAAGTGTAAATTACCCTAGGAGTCGGTAGCCGTCCGTCGTGAAGTCCTGTGATACGGAATATGAATCAGCGAAGCTCGAACGAACGCTTTTTTTGCGAATGTGGCATCAGGGTCTGCGGCTGTGTGCCTTGAGCTGCAATTCCATTATCACTTATTGAAGTCTTAACGGATCGATATGTAGCTCTCTATGAGGAACACGGAACTTATGGTTCAATGCTCCCGTACGATTAACGCATATGCGACAAGGATTGAGCGGACCGGTTTGCCTGTTAAATAACTGTTAGAGTGAAACAATTATGGCGCGTTACTTCGTTGGGTTTTTGGCTGGGACTGGCGTGGTGTTCACTAGCACCGGTCGCGGTGTACGCGCATGAGCACACACCGAAGGCCACTTGTGGGACTTGCGCTAGGTGGCGGTTCCGCGCGAGGCTGGGCACATGTGGGAGTTATCCGCGCTCTGGAAAAGGCAGGCATCCGCGTGGATTTGGTGTGCGGAACGTCGGTCGGATCGCTGGTTGGAGCAGCCTACGCGGCCGGCGAGCTGGACCGTTTCGAGCAGTGGCTGCTCGGGATGCAGATGAAGGACGTGGTCGGGTTCTTTGATGTGAGCCTGAGCGGCGGGTTACTCAAGGGTGGGCGGGTGATGGAGTTTTTTCGGCGCAACTTCGTGGATCGCCCCATCGAAGAATTGGCCATGCCTTTTGCAGCCGTCGCCACGGCGTTGAATAGCGGCGCCGAAGTCTGGCTGCGTGACGGCTCGACCGTCGAGGCGGTGCGGGCTTCCATCGCCCTTCCCGGTTTGTTCACGCCCGTGTTGCGCGATGGCATGACACTGGTGGACGGCGGGCTCGTCAATCCAGTACCGGTATCGCTGGCACGCGCGATGGGCGCGGATGTTGTGATCGCGGTCGATCTCGGCTCCGATATCCTTGGTCGTCACCTGACTTCGGGTCCTCCGGTCACAGAGCCCAGCAGCCCAATCGGCGAATGGGTGCGCAAGCTGCAGGAGAACCTCGCCGGACTTGCCCCCGCGCATGCATCCGACGAGCCCAGGCTGCCATCCATGCACGACGTGCTGTTTTCAAGTATTGATATCATGCAGGTGCGGATCGCGCGCAGCCGCATGGCAGGCGATCCACCGGACGTCATCGTGTCACCGCGACTGGCCCACCTTCACCTGCTAGATTTTCACCGTGCAAAGGAGGCAATCGAGGAAGGCAAGTGCGCAGTAGAAGCAATCCTACACAATCTTCGTGAGCTCGATAAACATCCGACCCAAACGCGATAATGCCAAACTGCCTTATTCAGAGAATTTGCTGTTGTGGCGAAATCTGGAACAACTGAACCCAGATGTTGAAACGCTACATTTTTTTAGTTGCATGTGGAATGTAGATCATTACCAAGCGAAAGGCATAAGATGAATCCGAAAATCGACGAACTGCTAGATCGTATCCGCCAGATTGAAGACGAGATCGAGGAAGAAACCAAGCGCCGCCGTACCGAACTGCACGCCGACTTCGAGCACCAGCGGATCCGATTCAGCAAGAAGTGCTGGAACAGCACCGCCGGTTCAAGATGGTGTCTGCTGAAATATTTGCGCGACGCCGAATTGCGCAATGTGGTAACCGCGCCCGTCATTTATTTTGTGTTCTTCCCCATGCTGCTACTGGATTTGATCGTCACTGCCTACCAGTATATTTGCTTTCCGCTTTATGGCATCCCGCGTGTGCGCCGGCGGGACTATCTGGTGTTCGACCGCGCCCATCTTGCCTACCTGAATCTGATCGAGAAGTTCAACTGCGCCTACTGTTCCTATGGGAACGGGCTGGCGGCGTATTTCAAGGAAATCGTCGGCCGCACTGAACAGTACTGGTGCCCGATCAAGCACGCACGGCGTGTGCTGCAGGCGCACCCTTACTACGACGGATTCGTGGATTATGGGGATGCCGAAACCTACCGCCGCGATCTGCAGTCCCTACGCGCAGATCTCGCCCTGCTCGATGAGCATGGCATTCCGTGAAACCAAGCCACAGCAAAGCAAATGAGTTACCAGATGGATGCTATCTGTTCTGCAATCGGAGTCGTGATACTACAATGCGATGTCGATTAGGAAGGCTATTAAACGGGCAGGCCTGCATGATTGCCGGATTCAAACATTGCGCCACACGCATGCTTCATGGTTGGTGCAGAATGGAATGTCGGTTTATGAGCTTAAGGAAATTCTTGGTCATACCGATATTAAGACCACTTTAAGGTATGCATCTCGAACAGCAACAGGTTACATCAAACGTGAGGGACGTGGTTAATAGGCCCAATCTGAAAAGTGGTCGGCTGGTAGTCGATTGGAAGCCGATGTAGAATTAATATTGAGTCTGGTTGTATTACCGTTCAAAAGTTACTATGTAACCGCGCATCGCAGCTATCGACAAGGTGTCGCAATCGCACATTATAAACGGACACTTTATAGAACAAAGCAATGACGAACAACATACTTGGATTTCTTGCTCATTGGGGGATCACCGCGCTATCTCTATGGGTTGCTGGATTTATATTCCATGGCATCTCGTTTTCCAATAAGCAATCACTGTTTATATCAGCTCTCCTGCTGGGCCTAGCCAATGCAGTCATCAGACCGATCGTCATCTTGCTAACCATCCCGCTGACAATCTTCACCTTCGGATTCTTCCTGCTTGTGATCAATGCGTTGATGATGCTTCTGGTGTCGTCGGTTGTTTCCGGTTTCAAGGTATCGGGCTTCTGGACGGCTTTCTTTGCCAGCATCTTCATCTCGGTTCTTAGCTTCTTCGTAGGCCTATTCATCTTTCAAACGAGTGACAATCCGATTGTCATCCCTATGCATCAGGGAATGTTCATATGAAGAACATTGGCAAACAAAGGGTTAGTATCTGCGTAAAGCTGCTTTGTTCAAGCGCCGGAACTTCTACCTGATAAGCCAAAAGAGTGACCAAAGGCAATTATGGGAACGCGCGGACGCTTACCTTTTGTCGGTGCCACGTTGGAGCCTCCGGCTATCAGCGTATTCGCTCTACTAACGGGGCAGCGCTCGGTATTAGGCTCACCACAGGGAGCGCCGCAACCATAGCCAGTCTGCTGGAATTCTGCAGACTCCACAACATCGAGCCAGTAATCGAGAAATTCCACTTTGATGCAATCCATGAGGCTATCGCGAGACTAAGTCGTGACAACACTCATTATCGCGTTGCACTTTGTCGTTGAATCAGGTCAGTCCATACAAGCATAACATTCAGCGAGCCAAAGAATGCTGTGCAAGTTTTCCAATATGGATGTTCTGGTGCGATATGTTCCGCAAACTTTGCCCACGCAATCAGGACCAAGGCGCAGGACTGACGTCACCGTCGTCCACCGACCTCGTCGAGATGGACGAGCAGGTCCGCGGGATCCTCGTAGACGCGAATTGCGCCCGCCTGGCGCAGTTCATCTGGACCGTAACCACCGCTGAGCACACCCACTCCGAGCGCCCGGCAGCGGGTGGCGGCGAGCATGTCCCAGATGCTGTCTCCGACGACGATCGCGGTCTCGATCGGGCCGCCCAAACGCTCGCATGCGGTGAGGAAGAGGTCCGGGTCCGGCTTCGCGTGCTTCACCTGATCCCGCGTCACCACAGGTGTCGAGGCGGGATCGACACCTAAAGCCGCCAGGCCTGCAGCGGCCGTCTCCATGCGGCCGCTCGTGGCGATGGCCCAGCTGATGCCCGCGCTCGACAACGTGGCGAGCAACTCACGCGCACCGGGAAGTGGTCGAACCGTGGCGGCCTGCTTCAGATACGCGAGCGCATGTCGCTCGCGCAACCGCTCGACCAATGCAGCGCTGATCTCGAGGCCCGTCTCGCGCAGAAGCTGATGCGTGAACAGGCCGCCGCTCATCCCGATCTTGCGGTGGATGCGCCACACGGACAGCTCGATGCCTTCGGCTTCGAGAGCCTGTTTCCAGGCGAGAACGTGGTGATAGACGCTGTCGACGAGCGTGCCGTCGAGATCGAACAGGAAACAAGGATTGATGCGCACCAGAGCCTCCCTCTCAATCTGCGTGACCGCGGCTCAACCCGATGCGGAAATGCCGACCGGCAAGGCAATTGTTCGTGGCCCTTTGCTCTCGCGCGGCGCGTAGCTCGGGCCGGCAATAGGTGCGGTTCAGATTGACGACGATGTCGCCGGGATCGAGCAGCACGATCAGGTGCTGCGCGGGGTAGGCAATGTCTGCTTGGATTTGAAGAACGTTGCCATTACTTTTGTTCGATACGCTCTACTACGTGTTCCAATTGCTGGGCAAGCGCATCCCAAATGCCCATGGGGCCAGACTCTTCGATTATCTCGTCCGACAGGTCAGTGGGAAACATCTTTCTCAACACATCAAGATGTTGGGCGAGCCTGTCTCTCTCTTTCACTTTTTGCTTTTGCTATCTGCGTCTGAGTATCGGCAGGTAGAGGACTCCTTGCAACTCCCTCGTTGGCGCGTTCCATAAGTTCATCGATATGTTTAAGCTGGGATTCATATTGACTGATGTCGGGCATCTTGTGGCTCCTCTGTCTGATACTATTATTTGTTTCTACAAAATTCTTATTGCAGGTTTTATTGTAACGCTTTCGCTGTGGAAGTGGTGTCATGACGCAAGATTACTTTCTTGTTTGATTATGCAGATCTACAGGTATTGCAACGGTCTCCGATGAGACGATATTAGACGGTCAAACGGATAGACTTGCGCCCGAGTCAAGATTCGCTACGTGTCGCGGCCCGCGCATTTCGAACTGCTGCTTTCCAGCGCCGAATATGGCAACATGACGTGCCGCTTCTGCCAATTGCGGAAGGTCGATACATCGGCTCAAGGCAAGTAGTGGAGATGATCAAAATGGACAATCTTCAATTCCGGTCTTAGCGTCGATTTGGGAGGCGTGGCTCGATACTTAACTTGGGTATTACAACCGCTTCATCTTGTATTAAGTGAGTTAAGGAAAGAAACGCTACCTGCCTTTGATGCAGGAATTGATGATGGTCTCCGCATCAAATAACTGTATTGGAACCGTCACCCCGCTATTGAATATGGGTATCATGATTAACAAGGGGCTGAATTCGGCCGATTCTGTTGAAAAACTCGTTGTTAAAACCGTCGTGGTGTTCTGGAATTTCGTGAGGTGAGAACGTTATTACCCTTTCGGGTTCTTCAACTGGGTTCTGATACCCAGTTTGTAGGTTGATCGGATGGTTTTTGCTTCAAGCAGGCGCACCTATCCTGTCGATTGGCGGTCCCTGCGCGAGCAGCTTGGCCATGCGGCGCAAATTCTGAACTGTAGCCGCGAGCGTGAATTCGTCAGCGGCGCCGCTCAGTCCGCGTAGTCGTAAGCGATCCAGTTTAAGAATGGACTTGAGATGCGCAAAGAGCATCTCGACCTTCTTGCGTTCACAGCGTGATCTTTGATACTCCGGTGTCGTGGCAATTTGCCGGGCAACATCGCGAGCCTTCTCATGGAGGCTGCGGGCTATCTTGCGAACCGCTGTATTCGGGCAGCACTGGGCTTTCATCGGGCAGGTAGCGCAATCACGCTGACTTGAACGATAGATGATCGTGTCAGCGTTGGTAACATGCTTACGCGGGTTCTTGAACGGGCGCCATTCACTACGAAGTGCGTTGCCGGCGGGACAGCGATATTCGTCAGCCGCTTCGTTCCATTTGAAATCGTCTCGCTCAAAAGTCCCGTCCTTGCGTTCCGTCTTGTCCCACACCGGAATATGCGGCTCGATGGCCTTCTCTTCGACCATCCAGCCCAACATGGGTGCTGAGCCATATGCCGTATCTGCGATGAGACGTTCCGGTTTAATGTCGAAACGTTCCTCAACACGATCGACCATCAGCTTGGTTGACTCAACCTCTTCAGTGCGACGTGCTGGCGTGGCTTCCACATCAAGGATTACCCCATGGGCAGTATCGATCAGATAGTTGGTCGAGTAGGCGAAGTAGGCTATTCCTCCGGTTGCGGCAGTCCAGCGCGAATGCGGATCACTGAGCGATATTTTGCGCGGCGCTGCCGCTGTCATTGACTCTTGATCCAGGGCGGCCAGATACTCGCGCACAGGGCGCGTGTCGATCTCGGGATTAGCCCAATCACAATGTTCTCCGGGTTGAACACTGTGCTGGTGGCTTGCGTTGGCCTCAATCAGGCTGGCATCCACCGCAAATCCTTCGCCTTTGACCAGACCGGCTGCCATGCAGCCGCGCACCACCTCGTCGAATACCCAACGAAACGCTCCGCTCTCGCGAAACCGGCCATGCCGATTCTTGGAGAAGGTCGAATGATCCGGCACAGCATCTTCCAACCCAAGCCGACAGAACCAGCGATAGGCCAAGTTCAAATGAACTTCTTCGCACAACCTGCGCTCGGAACGGATGCCAAAGCTGTAGCCGATGATCAGCATACGGATCATCAATTCAGGATCGATGGAGGGCCTGCCAGTGTGACTGTAGTATTCAGCGAGATGCTGGCGCAGATTGGTTAAATCGAGATGCTGGTTGATGCCGCGAAGGAGGTGGTTCTGGGGAATGTGATCTTCAAGATCGAAAGAGTAGAAAAGGCGCTTTTGGTTATCTGTCTGAAACCCAATCATAGCATGGCTCCCAGCTTGTTTTGATAGGCATTATTTTACCATTCATAACATCGAAATTCATAGGAGTTTTTCAAC
>CAVWTZ010000121.1:0-43929 GCA_963757485.1 uncultured beta proteobacterium | reverse complement strand
CACGGTTCTGATGACACGCAATCACGTTCGGTTCTGATGACTATTCTGGTCTTACCCTATCTGCGATTGGTATCGTTTAACCATGCAAGGCTATTGTTGCTGGTGATGGCCTGTGGAGTGCTGGCTCCGGAACTGGCACTGGCCAAAGGCGGCGGCATCCCCGCAGTCAATTTGATCGCTCCGGAAACGTTGCGCGGGATGCTTGCGAAGTATTTCGCGCTTCCCGATACCCTGCTGAAGAATGAAAACGAGCGGGCTATCTTCATGCGCCGCGCGCAGCGGGAAATCCCGGAATTGCTGGAGACCGAGGGATATTATTCCAGCAAGGTGATCCTGCGCTCTGTCACACCGGCCGGCCTGCTGGAGCTGGAAGTGATTCCGGGCCGGCGTACCGTGGTCACTGAAGTGGATATCGAATTCAGCGGCGATTTGTCGCTTCCGCAGCGTGCTGCGCGCGTGCAGCAATTGCGTGCTGCCTGGCCATTGCGGCCGGGCATGCCATTTCGGGCAACTGCCTGGGATGAAGCCAAAGCCGAGCTTCTGGCGCAGGTGGCGGGCCGGGATTATGCCGCTGCCCGCCTGGTCGAAAGTTCCGCTCAAGTGGATCCGGCCAAAGCCGGCGCAAGTTTGCATGTCGTGATCGATTCCGGTCCGCGTTTTCTGTTTGGTGAATTGCAGATAAGCGGTCTGGAACGCTATGAAAAATCGCTGGTAAGCCGGCGAGCAAGCTTCAGTCCCGGCCAGCCTTATGATCGCAACCTGCTGCTTGCATTCCAAAACCACTTGCAAAGCATGCCCCAATTCAGTTCGGTGCTGGTCAATTTTGACACCAGCACTGCCGGAAACAAAGCCGGGCCCGTGACGATTCCCGTCAGGGTAAAGATCGTCGAAGCGCAATCGCGCAAGTTATCACTGGGTATCGGCTATAGCACCAACAATGGCGTGCGCGACCAGGTCAATTATCAGAGTTACAATTTCCTGAACCAGGCCTGGACACTGAACGGTGCCTGGGTATTCGAGCAGAACCAACAGACATTGACCGCGGTAGTCGACACCCAGCCAAATCCGCAGGGCTACCATTTGACCTGGAATGCCAGCGGTGAAAAAACCCAGATACAGGGTCTGGATACGCGGACTTACAAATTTGGCGCGACACGCAGCCGCACCCTGTCCGGCATCGATACCGGCATCGGGCTGAACTGGGAAAGGGAACAGCAAATTCCGCTCGGGGGTGTCATCGAATCCGTTCAGGCGCTGGTGCTCGACTGGCATTGGAATCGGCGCGCAGTGGATGACCCGCTGTTTCCGATGTCGGGATCAATGACACAATTGCTGATTGGCGGTGCAAGCAAGTCGGCAATATCCGACCAGGACTTTGTGCGCAGTTATTTTCGCGAGCAGATATGGCTTCCTCTTGGCAAAAGCGACGTGGCGACACTGCGCATCGAAGGGGGTTACACCGCGGCAACATCCAGCCTGGGTATCCCGCAGGACTATCTGTTCCGCGTCGGCGGCACGCAGACCGTGCGCGGTTTTGCCTACCAGAGCCTGGGGATAGTCGATGGCGATGCGATCGTCGGCGGGCGGGTGATGGCCACGGGCAGCGCCGAATACACCCATTGGTTCGGCAATTGGGGTGCCGCGTTGTTCAGCGACGTGGGCGGAGTGGCCGATGTGTTGCCGGAGCTGCGCATGTCGCAAGGTTACGGTATCGGCGCACGCTGGCGCAGTCCGGTCGGCCCGCTGGCGCTTGATTTTGCGCACGGCAAGGGTCAGCCGGGCATACGCATTCATTTTTCCGTCGCAGTGGCGTTCTGATGGCACGCATTCCTCAAATAAAGTCACGCCGCAAGCAATGGCTAATCGTTGTGCTCTTGCCCTGTCTGATTTTGGCGGGGGGAGGAGGCTGGCTGGTTGCTTCCAGTTCCGGCCTGAAGTGGTTGGTCGGCGTGGCTGAACATCAAAGCGGGGGCAAGCTCAGTGCGAATGGCATCAACGGCTCGTTGTTCAAGTCATTCGGTATTCAACAACTGGTGCTGCGCGGCGAGGGATGGCGTCTCACTCTCTATGATGCGCAAATACAGTGGCAGCCCGCCTCATTGTTGCACGGCGAACTGAAGGTGCTGAGTCTGGGCGCCAGGCAAGCCGAGGTGTTGTCCTTGCCGTCGGACAAGCCGCACGTTTTGCCCGGCAGCTTGAGTTTGCCACTTGCGGTGAGCGTGTTGCAGATGAAACTCGGCTCCCTGAGCGTCATCAGCACAGAAGGTGCTGCGCCCGATTTTGTCGCAAACGATGTCGAAGCACGCCTCTCGAGCGATGCCACCCACCTCCGGGTCCAGATGCTGCGCGCCCGTCTGCCGACCGGTGAATTCGCAGGCTCCGGCGAAATCTTATCATTCAAACCTTATGTGCTGAAAGCACAAGCCTCGCTGGATACAGCCATGCAGCTTTCCGGACGGTCGCAGCTCATGCATTTCGCCGCCGCAGCCGGCGGTGATCTGCAACAGATAGTCGTCAAGCTGGACGGCAGTGGCGCAGGGGCGAGCATCAACGGCACGGCGCAACTCGCTCCGTTCTCCGCCGTGCCGCTTAGCCGCCTGCAACTCGCTTTCAGCGGACTGGATGCGGAACGGCTGTTCGACGGCGCGCCGCCTGCAGTTCTTTCAGGCAGCGCCGACCTGCGCGGCACACCGGATGGCGGGCTGGAAGGTTCTTTGCAGGTGCGCAACGCACATGCGGAGGCGCTGGACAGCAACGGCGTGCCTGTGCGCGGCGTGAATGCGCAGGTGCGATGGTCCCCGGCACTTCTGCAACTGCAGCAGCTGGATGTGCATCTGCTGAATGACAGTCATATCACGGGGACTTTGTCATGGGAACAGCAGCGCGGCAAATTGGGCGCACAACTGAAAGTGAACGATCTTGATCCCGCCGCATTGGACACCCGCCTGCCGGGCGCACATTTGCAAGGCGACATCGCGCTTGACGGAATCGGCGCCGACCTGCATGCAGCAGTGGCACTCGGCGATGGGAAGCTTGATCTGCATGGCGAGCTTGACCGGCACGGCGACCGGGTAGAACTGTCCAGCTTGCGTGTAACGCGCGGCAGTGCCGTCCTCACCGGACAGGGACAATTGGCGCTGGACCGAAGACGCACGTTTCGTTTCTCCAGCCGGTTGAGCAAGCTGAATCTCTCCGAGTTCGCCGCCACCCCTGCGACAGATCTGAATGTCGCACTGGAAATATCCGGCACACTTTCACCGCAAGCCCAGGGAACGTTGCAACTCGATATGTCCCACAGTCATTTTGCGCAATACGACATCAGCGGCAACGGTCATCTCGAATTCTCCGGTATCCAGCATGCCACGGGAGCACTTGCACTGCGCATGGGCGACAATCATCTCGATCTGGCATTAATGCACGGCACGCAGGCAGACCGGGCTCAACTGACTGTTGATGCACCCAAGCTCAAGCAATTCGGCAAGGGAATGGGCGGCCAGCTGGCAGTGCATGCCGAACTGTCCGGCAGTATTGCGCAGCCGAGACTGCGCTTCTCCGCCCGGGAAAAAACCTCAGTTTGCCCGGCGGGCAGCGCATCGCAACGTTCGATGGCAGCGGCGATCTGGCATCAGCCAATTTGCAGATGCATCTCGGGATGACAGATTATCAAGGGACCGGTGCGCTGAATATTCCGGAAGCGAGCGTAGTGTTGCAGGGCAGCAGGGAACACCACACCGTGGTTGCTTCCGCCCGCATTGCGCAAGGCGAAGACGCGGTCACCGATTTGACGCTGGGGATGAGCGGCGGTTTGAGCAATCCCGCACAGGGTTGGCAAGCCGTCCAATGGCGCGGGGAACTGGATGAGCTGGCCGCGCAGGGTGCACTTCCGTTGCGCTTGCTGAAAGCGGTGCCGCTGTCGCTTGCCAGGAACTCCGTTCAGCTCGGCACAGCCGATGCGGCTGTCGCCGGCGGCCAGATCGCAGTTTTCCGGCATGCAATGGACACCGCAGCGCTGGCACACTGCCGGACACTTCAGCGGCATCAAACTGCGCGCGGTGAACATGCAGCAAAACCAACCCGCGCCGGACACTACCGGTTTCATGGACGGCTTCGATACCATGCGGATCGGCGGCGCATGGGATGCGACGGCCGACGAGCATCTGCACGGCCAGTTTCAGGTGCATCGCGAAAGCGGCGACTGGATTGTGAATGGGAATAAAGACCAGCCGCTGGGATTGCGCGACATGCAACTGTCTGTGAGCGCAGAGCAGGATCAATTGCATGCGCAGCTGCAGGCCAGCGGCGAGCATCTCGGCGAGGTGAAAGTGCAGGCCAGTATGCCGCTGACGCGCAGCGAAACCGGCTGGACCGTCCTGCCGCAGGCACCGCTTGCCGGACATCTGCATCTGCACTCGGATGATTTGTCCTGGCTTGGCCCGACACTGAACGGCAACCTGCAAAGCGGCGGGAGATTGAACCTCGATGCCGATCTGATCGGCACGCTGAAGTATCCCCGTTTGCACGGCGAGGTGCAGGGCGACGCGTTGAGTCTGGCCTTTCTGAACCAGGGAATCCGCCTGGAGCAGGGTGAATTGAAAGCACGCTTCGATTCCGATGCCGTGCATATCGATCGCCTTGCCTTCTCGGCACCCTATCTGGCTTCGCCGCGCGACAAGCTGCTCGCAAGCTATAGCTTGCCCGCCGGCACCGGACTGTTGAGCGCAAGCGGGCGCATCGATCTGAAAGGGGATAACAGCGATCTGCAAATCACTGCGGAGCACTTGCCATTGGCACAACGCGCCGACCGCTGGATCATCGCTTCGGGAACGGGGCATGCCCGTTATGCCAATAAAATACTGATGCTGGATGGCAACATCCGGGCCGATGCCGGCCTGATCAATCAACCGGTCACCGATCGTCCCAGCCTTGCCGAGGACGTGCATATCATCGGAAAAGAACCTGCAAGCCGGGCTGGGCCGCCGACCAGGGTGAATGCCATACTGGAATTGGGCGATCACTTCTACATACGCGCATCGGGATTCGAGGGGCGTCTGGCCGGTCAGCTCAATGTGCACGGCGAACCGGGTGAACTGATGCGCGTGACCGGCACTATCGCGGCCCAGGATGCGGTGTTCAATGCCTATGGTCAGAGCTTGAAGGTGGAACGCGGAATGGTCAATTTCCAGGGGCCGCTGGATGATCCCGGGTTGAATATCCTCGCTGTGCGCAAGGGTCTGGCTGTCGAAGCAGGGGTCGAAGTGACCGGCACGGTACGCCACCCGTTAGTGCGTCTGGTATCCACACCCGACGTGCCGGACACGGAAAAATTGTCCTGGATCGTACTGGGGCGTGTGCCGGACACCAGCGGGGTCGATTCCGCCGTGCTGCTTGCCGCCGCCGGCAGCATACTGGGCGGGCAGTCCAGCGGGCAACTGGGCAAGTCACTGGGCATCGATGAGATTTCCCTGAGCCAGCAGACCGGAGCGGATTCCCAGCCGGTTCAGAAAGTGACTGTCGGCAAGCAGTTGTCTGCGCGAGCTCGCATCAGTTACGAACAAAGCCTGAACCAAGTTGGCAGAGTGGCCATATTTACCTACACGCTGACCCCGCACATCAGCATCGCCACCCGCACTGGCACAGAGGATGCGCTGGACATATTTTACACCTTCAGTTTCTATTGATCAGAATGATATCTCGAGAGCGGATGCGATCTTTTCCGTAAGGGAAAGCCGCTCGTTGAAATTCCGATTGGATGCCCGCGTGCTTCAGGGCCATGCAACACCTGTGCCAAAAACCCCGCTTTATCGGTGTGGCATCCCGCTTGCTTTGCCTAGAGTTACATAGCTATAGAATACGCTTGCGCTATAATCCGTGCTTTCCTGAATCGCTTCTTTGGATTTTTGGCCCGGTATTTGATTTAATCCATCATTTAAACCATGGAAAAAAGCACCACCTATATTTTGCAGGTCCGTCCGAAGATTCCGGCCCGTCTGGCGCGTCTCGAGGAACTCGCGAACAATCTGTGGTACAGCTGGGATCGCCCCACCCGCGCATTATTCGCGCGGCTGCATCCCGGATTGTGGAAGGCCACCGGACACAGCCCCAAGGCTTTTCTGAAACGCGTGGATGAGCAGCGTCTGCTGGAGGCAGCGGAAGACCAGATTTTTATCGGCAATCTGAACCGTGTATTGGCAGCCTACGATACCTACCACGACCACTATTTGCCTGCCAGCGGCTCGGACTGGTTGCGCAAGGATGATCTGGTCGCCTACTTCTGCGCCGAATTCGGATTTCACGAAAGCTTTCCGATTTACTCTGGCGGCCTCGGCATCCTTGCCGGAGACCACTGCAAGGCCGCGAGCGATTTGCGCCTGCCGTTCATCGGTGTAGGGTTGCTGTATCGTCAGGGTTATTTCCACCAGGACATAGACGGCGACGGCAACCAGATTGCGACCAACAGCGATTCCTATTTTGAAGACCTGCCTATCGTTCCGTCAAAACTTGCAGGCGGTTCCGAGGCTGTAACGTCGGTGGATCTGCCGGGCCGAACGGTCAATGTCAAGATATGGGAAGCCCGAATAGGGCACATCAAGCTGTATCTGCTGGATACCGACCTGCCCAGCAACAGTCCGCATGACCGCGACATCACGCACCGGCTGTATGGCGGCGACAAGGCGATGCGCATGGAGCAGGAAATCGTGCTCGGTATCGGCGGGGTGCGCGCGCTGAAAGTGCTGGGTTTGAAGCCGACCGTGTGGCACATCAACGAAGGCCATGCTGCATTCCTGGTCCTGGAAAGGATACGCCAGAAGATTGGCGATGACGGCCTGGACTTCGCATCCTCGCTCGAATACGTTGCAGTCAACACCGTCTTTACCACGCATACCCCGGTACCGGCCGGACATGACCATTTCAGCGACGCCATGGTGCAGGCGTATTTTGAGCACTACCATCCGGAGATCAAATTAAGCCTGGATGAATTTCTGTCGCTGGGCCGCACCAGGGACAGCGCCGACTTCAACATGACCGCGCTGGCGATACGCGGGTCCCGTTATGAGAATGGCGTATCGCGCATCCACGGCCTGGTTTCGTCGAATATCTGCGGCGACATGTGGCCGGAAATCCAGCCCAGCGAAAATCCGATGACCTATGTCACCAATGGGGTGCATGCGCCGACATTCCTGGCCTCGGAATGGATCGAGGTTCTTGAACGCCATCTCGGGCTGGAATGGAGCGCGCGCATGAACGACGTGGAATTCTGGGACCGCGTGCAGAATATTCCCGACCACCTGTTCTGGAGCGTGCGCCAGTCGCTCAAGGCCAAAATGCTGAATCTGGTCAGCGAACGCATCCGTGTCCAGCATTTCCGCAATCACGGCTCCGAGGCGCACCTGGACAGGCTGCTCAGGCACGTCAATCCGGAGAACCCGAACGTCCTGACCGTCGGCTTTGCGCGCAGATTTGCAACCTACAAGCGCGCGACGATGCTGTTCGGCGACCTCGACTGGCTGCGCGCAATTGTTGACGGGGCCGAGCGTCCGGTGGTGTTCATCTTTGCCGGCAAAGCGCATCCGGCGGATATCCCCGGCCAGGAACTGATACGGCGCATCACAAATATCTCCAAGATGCCGGAATTCATCGGCAAGATCCTGATGGTGGAGGGCTACGATCTCGAACTGTCGCGCAAGCTGGTCTCGGGCGTGGACGTCTGGCTGAACAATCCGCTGTACCCGCTGGAAGCAAGCGGCACTTCCGGCATGAAGGCGGGCATGAACGGCACGATCAACCTGTCGGTGCTGGATGGCTGGTGGGGCGAGAGTTACGACGGCAGGAATGGCTGGGCGATCAAGCCGGTATCGGAATCGTTGAGTGAAGAAATCCGCACGCGCGAAGAAACACGCACGCTTTACGAACTGCTGCAGGACCAGGTTGTGCCGCTATACTACGATCACGGCAAGATGGGTTTCTCGCCCAACTGGGTGAAAATGGCCAAGCACTCGATGGCGACCATCATGCCGCGCTTCAATTCCAAGCGCATGGTGGGGGAATATCTTGCCAAGTGTTACCTGCCGGCCAGCCAGCAACACCGCCTGTACAAGCAAAGCCAATACGAAAATTCCCGTCTCGTCGCGGAATGGAAGGCGCGCGTGCGGCATGCATGGCCCGGCGTGGCGCTGCGTCGCCTGGATACCGGGCGCATGGAAATCAATTTCGGCGAAAGTCTGCGCTTTGAAGTGGGAGTCAGGCTGAATGACCTCAAACCCGACGATGTGGTGGTGGAACTGCTGATCGGCTTGTCTACAAAACATGAAAAATTGCAGAGCTTGCGCCATTACCGTTTCGAGGCGGCCGGCACAATGACCGAAACAGGTGAAAGCGTGTTCGCGCTGGAAGTCGAACCCGAGCAATGCGGCAAGCTGGAATACCATATACGTGCCTACCCCTACCATGAGATGCTGACTCATCCGTTCGAGATGGGCATGATGCGCTGGCTGTGAACACAACGACATCGCGGCATCGAAAATTGCATGAAAATTCCTGCCGAAGCTACAGATAGAAGTCCGTGCATACAAATGCCAGTTTCAAACACAACAACCCCGCTCATCACAGTGTGAGAGTGATCTCGAGAGAATATTTGAAATGGCCGAATTGAAAGTCCTGTTTGCAACCTCCGAAGTTGCTCCATTGATCAAAACAGGAGGGTTGGCCGATGTCAGCAGCGCGTTGCCGGCCGCCTTGCGCGCCATCGGCGTGGATGTGCGCGTGCTGGTGCCGGGTTACAGCAAGGTCATCGAGCAACTGGCGCAACCCCGGATCGTGGCAGCTTTCGATGACTTGCCGGGCTTTCCCATCGCCCGGCTATTGTCCGGCACGATGGCCAATGGAGTTCCGCTGCTGGTATTGGACTGTCCGGTTCTTTACCAGCGCGAGGGCGGGCCCTATCAGACTGCGCAGGGTCAGGACTGGGCTGACAACGCAATGCGTTTCGGCATGCTGTCCAAAGTGGCTGCTGTGCTGGGCAGCGACGCATCGCCGCTCGAATGGCATCCCGACCTGGTGCATTGCAACGATTGGCAAACCGGATTGACACCGGCATATCTGCATTTCTCGCCAGGTGCTGCACCCAGCATCATCGCGATCCACAACCTGGCTTTTCAGGGCAATTTCCCGGCGGAAACAGTACAGCTGCTGCACTTGCCGGCGTCCTGTTTCAGCATCGACGGCGTGGAGTTTCACGGCTACATGTCGTTTCTGAAAGCGGGCTTGTTCTACGCCGATCACATCACCACCGTCAGCCCGAATTACGCAAAGGAAATCCAGCATGAGGAACTCGGTTTCGGTATGCAAGGACTTCTAAAGACGCGCAACGCCAGTTTGACAGGCATACTCAACGGCATTGACACCGATGAGTGGAATCCGGCGAGCGACCCGTATCTCGCCAAACCCTACAGCAGCGCAAACATGACCGGCAAACCGTCAAACAAGAATGCACTGCAAGCGAAAATGGGCCTGGGTATCGAACCGGACATGCCCTTGCTCGGCGTGGTGAGCCGCTTCACTGAGCAGAAGGGACTGGATCTGTTGCTGGAAATTGCACCGTTGCTCAGCGAATTGCCGGTCCAGCTAGTCATGCTCGGCAGCGGCGATGCACTGATGCAAAAGACCGCGCGCGACTTGTCCGATCTGTATCCCGGCAAGATAGGCGTGCATATCGGTTTCAGCGAGGAACTCTCGCACCAGATCGAGGCGGGAGCGGACATGTTCGTCATGCCGTCACGCTTTGAACCCTGCGGGCTGAACCAGTTGTACAGCCAGCGTTACGGTACGCCACCCATCGTGCATGCGACAGGCGGCCTGGCGGATTCGGTGGTGGATTGCACGGCTGCAGCACTCGAGAACGGCAGCGCCAGCGGGTTTGTGTTCAACGGCATGACGGCGGTAAACCTGTATGCCACCATACTGCGCGCGGTCGCTCTCTACCATGACCGGCCCAAATGGAAAAAGCTGTGCACAAATTGCATGGCCAAGGACTTCAGTTGGGAAGCCAGTGCCGAGGCTTACCGCGCGGTGTACATGAAAGTGTTGGGACAGTAGGGGTGCCGGATCTGCTGGCATCAATATTGCTCTTGACTCATCTAAAATTATGCCTGCATGACAACACCCGCAGTCGGACAAGACACTTTAATTGAATCAACAAGCTCATGGCACACAAACAAGTAATCAAAAGCACCCCGAAAGACACGCTTACCGAACTGCCTGCGCTGGGCATGGATCCGGGCAATATCGCGTCGGATTTTCGGCGTTATTACAGCCACACGCTCGGGCGGGACAAAAACTGCAAGTCCGTCCATTACCTGTATACCGCGCTGGCTTATACGCAACGCGACCGGCTGATGGAGCGATGGAAAAACACCCATTACGCCTATGATGAAAGCGACTGCAAGCGGGCTTACTACCTGTCGCTTGAATTCCTGATGGGCAGGGCGCTCGGCAATGCCATGCTCAACCTGGGCATTCAGGATGAAACCACGCGTGCGATGCACGATCTCGGGATTGTGCTGGAAGAAATCGCTGAAAACGAACATGACGCAGGTCTCGGCAATGGCGGCCTGGGGCGGCTGGCAGCCTGCTTCCTCGACAGCTGCGCCACCTTGCAGTTGCCGGTGACGGGTTACGGTATCCGTTATGAATACGGCATGTTCCGCCAAAATATCGAAAACGGAAACCAGGTCGAGGAACCGGACCACTGGTTGAGAGACGGCAATGCATGGGAACTGGAACGTCCCGAGTTCACCCAGCGGGTTCGCTACGGCGGTTACACCGAGCGCTATCAGAACCATAACGGAGAATTGTGCGTAAGGTGGGTGGGCACTCGAAATGTGCTGGCCGTACCCTACGATGTGCCCGTGCCGGGTTACCGGAACGGGACTGTCAACACTTTGCGGCTATGGCATGCGGCCGCGACGGACGAATTCGATCTGGGCGAATTCAATGCCGGGAGCTATACCGAATCCGTTGCCGGCAAAAACGATGCAGAGCACATCACCATGGTGCTCTACCCGAACGATGCCAGCGAAAACGGCAAGGAATTGCGCCTGCGCCAGCAGTATTTTCTGGCCTCCGCGAGTCTTAAGGATATATTGCGCGACTGGATAGACCGGCACGGCAAGGACTTCGCCAACTTTGCTGCGAAGAATCACTTCCAGCTCAACGACACCCACCCGACCTGTGTCGTGCCCGAGCTGATGCGGCTGTTGATGGACGAGCATGGGCTGTCATGGAACCGTGCCTGGGCGATCACCAGCAACACGGTCGCGTATACCAATCACACTTTGTTGCCGGAAGCATTGGAAAAGTGGCCGGTGCGGATATTCGGGAGCCTGTTGCCGCGCCTGCTTGAAATCATCATGGAAATCAATGCGCGCTATCTGACCGAGATATCGCGGCGGTGGCCGGGAGACACGGATCGCCTGAGGCGCATGTCCATCATCGAGGAAGGTGCAGAACCCCAGGTCAGGATGGCTTACCTGGCCATCGTCGCAAGTTTTTCGGTCAATGGTGTCGCGGCCTTGCATTCAAAGCTGCTCGAACAAACCCTGTTCCGTGATTTTTATGAGTTGTGGCCCGACAGGTTCAACAACAAAACCAATGGTGTCACCCAGCGCCGCTGGCTCGCCTGGGCCAACCCGTCGCTCGGCAAATTGATCACCGAAAAGATCGGCGACGGCTGGATCACCGATCTTGACCAGCTGAAGCGGCTTGCTCCTTACGCCGACGATCCGGCATTCAGGAAACAATGGCACGAAGCCCATCAAACCAACAAGGCGCGCCTTGCCGCACTGGTGCAACAGGATTGCGGCGTCAACTTCGATACCCGGGCGCTGTTCGATGTCCAGGTCAAACGCATCCACGAATACAAGCGGCAATTATTGAATGTCCTGCACGTCATCCATCTCTATGACCGCATCAAACGCGGCGACACCGCCGACTGGACGCCGCGCTGCGTGCTGATCGGCGGCAAGGCGGCTCCGGGATACACGATGGCGAAGAACATCATCAAGCTGGTGTGCAATGTCGCGAAAGTCATCAACAGTGATCCCGACGTCGGCAGTCTGCTCAAAGTGGCGTTCATCCCGAACTACCGCGTGACAGCGATGGAAATCATCTGTCCGGGAACCGACCTGTCCGAACAGATTTCCACGGCCGGCAAGGAAGCTTCGGGCACCGGCAACATGAAATTCATGATGAACGGTTCGCTCACCATCGGCACACTGGATGGCGCCAACATAGAGATGCGAGAGGAAGTGGGGGAGGATAACTTCTTCCTGTTCGGGCTGACCGCGGAGGAAGTGGAGGCCGGAAGACCGCACCATAACCCGGACGCCATCATCGCGGCTGACGAGGATTTGCGCCGGGTCATGCACTTGCTGGGTTCGGGTTATTTCAACCAGTTCGAGCCGTATATTTTCGACCCCATCATCCGCTCACTGACTTCGCATGGCGATTACTGGATGACGATAGCCGATTTCCGCAGCTTCGTCGACGCGCAACAGCGTGCGGCAGATGCGTTCCGCGACCGGGAACGCTGGACACGCATGAGCATACTCAATACCGCCGCCAGCGGCAAATTTTCCAGCGACCGCACCATCAGGGAATACAACGAGGATATCTGGAAGCTGAAATCGGTAAAGGCTTTATCGGTAGTGTGAAGGATAGTCCGATCCTCCATCATGGTTTTGCGGGATGGATACGCAAGTTGTTGGAGGAATCACAGAGGAGCGATCATGGAGTTTTTTTCTACGGTTCGATGAACATTGCTGCTCCAAACGCCCAATCTGAGTGATCTCGCCTCATTTTGGGACTCTTCCTCCAATCGGCGCCCCGTTCGGGTGCAAGATACCTTTTGTTTTGCAGGTATATTTCTTAACGGAATGAATTAACACAACATATCAATCTGGCACAAGCATTGCTGATGTTTTGGTCATGACCGACAACATCGACAAGGCTTATGACGAAATGCGCGACATCCGCGGAAATATCCGCGACGTTTATGGCAGCTACGCCGATTGGCTGCAGATCCACCAATCTTGCACAATTGACCCAGAAAACCCGTGAAGCCGAGCTTTTGTTCAGGCGGGTCGGCATTACTTTCAATGTTTACGGCGAAGAGGCAGGCGCAGAGCGCTTGATACCGTTCGACGTCATTCCGCGCATCCTGTCCGCAAGCGAATGGCAGCTTCTGTCCGCCGGCGTTATCCAGCGGGTGCGTGTACTCAACGCTTTTCTCAACGATATTTACCACGGACAGGAGATCATCAAGGCCGGCATCGTGCCGGCCGGCATTCTGACCAATGAAATGTACCGCCCGGAAATGCAGGGCGTGGATGTGCCGGGCGGTATCTATGCACATATTGCCGGCATCGACATCGTGCGCACCGGCGAGAACCGGTTTTACGTGCTGGAAGACAACCTGCGCACGCCGTCCGGCGTCTCCTATATGCTGGAAGACCGCAAGATGATGATGCGGCTGTTTCCGGAACTTTTCCGCCGTTATTCCGTTGCGCCGGTCGAACATTATCCGCAGGTGCTGTTAAACAATCTGCGCGCTGTAGCACAGCCGGACGTGCCGGATCCGACTGTGGTTGTGCTGACGCCGGGGGCATACAACAGCGCCTATTTCGAGCACGCGTTCCTTGCGCAGCAAATGGGCGTCGAACTGGTTGAAGGTCAGGACTTGTTCGTCAAGGGCAATGCGGTGTTCATGCGCACCACTGAAGGTCCAAAGCGTGTGGATGTCGTTTACCGCCGCATCGACGACGATTTTCTCGATCCGCTGGCATTCCGCAAGGATTCGATGCTGGGTGTGGCGGGGCTGGTTTCGGTCTATCGAAACGGCGGGGTGACGTTGGCCAATGCGATTGGCACCGGAGTGGCCGACGACAAGTCCATTTATACCTATGTGCCCGATATGGTGCGTTTCTATCTGGGCGAACAGCCGATACTTTCCAACGTCCCGACGTACAAGGCAGCGATCCCGGCAGATCGCCAGTGCATTCTGGACCATCTGCAGGAACTGGTCGTGAAGGAAGTGCATGGCTCGGGCGGTTACGGCATGCTGGTAGGACCGGCTGCCGGCAGGGCCCAGCTCGAGGAGTTCCGCGCGCGCATCCTCGCCAATCCGGACAATTACATCGCACAGCCCACGCTGGCGCTGTCCACCTGCCCGACACTGGTGGAGCAGGGCATCGCCCCGCGGCATGTCGACCTGCGCCCGTTCGTGCTGTCGGGAAAAACGGTCACCCTGATCCCCGGGGCGCTGTGCCGGGTCGCGCTGCAGGAAGGCTCCCTGGTCGTTAATTCCTCGCAGGGCGGCGGCACCAAGGACACCTGGGTGTTGAACCATGCTGAGTAGAACCGCGGATCATCTTTACTGGATGGCCAGATATATCGAACGCGCCGAGAACATCGCGCGTGTAGTGGACGTCACAAACTACATGTCGCTGATGCCCAACGGGTTTCACAATGAGGAAGGCCAGTGGCGGCCGGCGGTGCTGATCACCGATACCGTTGCCGCATTCGAGGGCCATTACGGCCAATATAATGCCGCCAACGTCATCCGATATCTGACGCTGGACGAACGCAATCCCTCGAGCATCGTTAGCGCCCTCAATAGTGCGCGCGAAAATGCCCGTGCAGTGCGCGCGGCGATGTCCACCGAAATGTGGGAAAACATCAACGCGTTGTGGATAGAGTTCCACGGCATGGCCAGCGAAAGCTCGGTTCTGGACAAGCCGGAAGAGTTTTGCGACTGGGTGAAATCGCGTTCGCACCTGTTTCGCGGGGTAACCTACGGCACCATGCTGCGCGACGATGGTTTCAATTTCGTGCGTCTTGGCACCTTTATGGAACGTGCAGACAATACCGCGCGGCTGCTGGATGTGAAATACCACCTGCTGCTTCCGTCTGCGGCCGATGTGGGCGGTGCAGTGGATTACTATGAATGGAGCGCGATATTGCGCTCGGTCAGCGCCCGCGTGTCATACCAGAAGATATTCAGCGACACGATAGAATCATGGCGCGTGGCTGAACTGCTGGTTCTGCGCCACGATATGCCGCGCTCGCTGCACGCCTGTCTCGATGAAGTGACGCCGATACTCGAAAAACTTTGCCTGTCCAGGGGCTGGGAGTGTCTGCGGCTCGCCGGCGAACTTCATGCGAGCCTGCATTACGGGCGCATGGAAGATATCTTCCAGCAGGGCCTGCACGAATTCCTGCAGGAATTTATCGGGCGCAACTATGCGCTGGGCAGCGAAATCCAGAAAACCTTCCTTAACGTGCCAGAGAGTTTGGCTTGACATGCGGCTTTCGCAATCATGGGTCGATGGGCGGCAAGCCGGCCCGGAGAGGTACAATGATGATGCATTCCGTTCTTTCCGGGTGATGCCATGCAGTGCAGAGCAGCTTTAACGAGTATCCATTTGAGAACGCGATGAATTCACTTACTCACCACAAGCAAGGCAACGGGGTCAACTCCACAAGGTTCCAGTGGCTTATGCGGCTGTTGCAAGCGGAAAGCGCTTCCTGAAATGACCATACGCGTAGCAATCAACCACAAGACCAGCTACCGCTATGACCACCCGGTCCGACTGACGCCGCACATTTTCCGGCTGCGGCCGGCGGTGCATTCGCGTACGCCGATTTCAGCCTATTCCCTCAAAATCCTGCCGGAACAGCATTTCATGAACTGGCAGCAGGATCCGGTCGGCAACTATCTTGCGCGGGTGGTATTTCCGGAAAAATGCAAGATGCTCTCCATAGAGGTCGATCTGATTGCCGAAATGACGGTCATCAACCCGTTTGATTTCTTTCTGGAAGAATACGCGGAGAAATATCCTTTCAAATACCCCGCACAACTGCTCAAGGAACTCGCCCCTTGTCTGGAAATTGCCGAACGCGGTCCGCTGCTGCAGGAGTTTCTTGGTGAAACCGACTTGAAGCCGCAGGGTATCGTCGATTTTCTGGTCGCAATCAACCAGCGCGTGCATCGCGCCGTCAATTATTCCGTGCGCATGGAACCCGGCGTGCAAACCTGCGAGCATACATTGGCGAACAAGCTCGGCTCCTGCCGCGACTCCGGCTGGTTGCTGGTGCAGATACTGCGCCACCTCGGACTGGCAGCGCGCTTCGTGTCGGGATACCTGGTGCAACTGGTGGCCGACGTCAAATCGCTCGAACGGGCCTTCCGGCACCGACAAGGATTTCACCGACCTTCATGCATGGACTGAAGTCTATATTCCGGGTGCCGGCTGGATCGGCCTCGATCCGACCTCGGGACTGTTTGCGGGCGAGGGGCACATACCGCTGGCCTGCGCCGCCGATTATGCCAGCGCCGCCCCTGTCACGGGCGGATTCAGTGGCGAGGCCAACACCACGTTCACCTTCAGCAACAGTGTGAAGCGCATCCATGAAGACCCGCGTGTCACCAAACCCTACAGCGACGAACAGTGGGCAGCCATCAATGCGCTCGGCGAAAAGGTGGACGAGTTGCTGGAAGAAAGTGATGTGCGCCTCACCATGGGCGGCGAGCCGACTTTTGTTTCCGTCGACAACATGGATGCGCCGGAATGGAACACGGATGCCGACGGCAAGCAGAAGCGCAAGCTTGCCGGAGAGCTGATGCGGCGTCTGCGCGACAGTTTTGCGCCGGGCGGCCTGCTTTATCTGGGGCAGGGAAAATGGTATCCGGGCGAACCGCTGCCGCGCTGGCAACTCGCGGCGTTCTGGCGCAACGACGGCAAGCCGGCCTGGAAGAATCCCGCCTTGCAGGCGGACGAGGGCAAGGATTACGGCTTTACGCGCGAACATGCCGAGCGCTTCATCCTCGAGCTCGCGAAGCGGCTGGGGCTGAACGGGAAGTACATCCTGCCGGGCTATGAAGATCCGTTCCATTATTTATTGCAGGAAGGCTTGTTGCCGAACAATCTCGACCCGCTCAAGGCGGACCTGAAGGATGGGCTAGAGCGCAAGCGACTTTGCAAGGTGCTGAGCGAAGATCTGGGCAAGCCGGTCGGTTACGCGCTGCCGCTGCATTGGAGCCATAAACTCAATGCGTGGCGCAGCAGCCAGTGGAAATTCCGCCGCGGCGAGATGTTCCTGGTGCCCGGAAATTCGGCGATGGGCTTGCGTCTGCCGTTGAGCAGCCTGCCGTGGGTCGCCAACGAAGATCGCGACCGCGAGCACGAGCGCAGCCTGTTCGAGACTGTCGGGCCTTTGGGCGACATCGATTCCGAGGTCAGCCGCAGATACAGCATGACCGCCATCGGGAGGGCGGACCATCCGACCGAAATGGAAGCCGCCGATGACGAAAGCACACCGGCCGATCCGGAATACTTGCCGCATACCGCATTGACGGTGGAAAGCCGCGATGGCCGGTTGTATGTTTTCCTGCCGCCCACCAATGCGCTGGAACATTACCTCGACATTATCGCGTCCATCGAGGCCAGCGCCGCCGAATTGAAATTACCCGTCATCATCGAAGGCTACCAGCCGCCGCACGACCTGCGTCTCGCCCGCTTGCCGGTCACGCCCGATCCGGGCGTGATCGAGGTGAACATTCATCCCGCCGCAAGCTGGAAAGAGCTGGTGCATAACACCACCACGCTTTATGAACTGGCGCGACTGACGCGGCTGGGCACAGAGAAATTCATGCTGGACGGCCGCCATACCGGGACCGGCGGCGGCAATCACGTCACCCTGGGCGGCAGCAAACCCGCCGACAGCCCCATCCTGCGCCGCCCCGATTTGCTGCGCAGCCTGATCACGTACTGGCAGCACCATCCGGCGCTTTCCTATCTGTTCTCCGGACTGTTCATCGGGCCCACCAGTCAGGCTCCCCGCGTGGACGAAGCGCGCGACGACAACCTGTACGAACTGGAGATCGCCTTTCAGCAGATGCCGGATGGCGGGGTGCCTGCCCCATGGCTGGTGGACCGACTGTTGCGCAACCTGCTGGTGGACATGACAGGCAATACGCACCGCAGCGAATTCTGCATCGACAAGCTATATGCGCCCGGTTCCGAAACCGGCCGTCTGGGGCTGCTCGAACTGCGCGCCTTCGAAATGCCTCCGCATGCCCGGATGAGTCTGATGCAGATGCTGCTGTTGCGCTCGCTGATCGCCTGGTTCTGGAAACAGCCGTACAAAAAGCCGCTGGTGCGCTGGGGCACGCAACTGCATGATCGTTTCATGCTGCCCCATTTCATTGCCGGCGACATTCGCGATGTCGCGCGCGACCTGCAAGACGCGGGCTTGGCTTTCGAAGCGGAATGGTTTGCGCCGTTCCTGGAATTCCGCTTTCCGCACATCGGGACATTGCAGGTTGGAGACCTGCAACTCGAACTGCACCAGGCCATCGAACCATGGCACGTGCTGGGTGAAGAAATCACCAGCACCGGCACGGCGCGCTACGTGGATTCCTCCGTTGAACGATTGCAGGTAAAACTGAGCGGCGCGACAGGGGAACGCTACGTGCTCACCTGCAACGGCAGGCGCGTGCCATTGCGCGCCACGTCGACCCCGGGTGAAATGATCGCGGGTGTCCGTTACCGCGCCTGGAATCCGCCCTCGGCATTGCATCCCACGATAGACGTTCAAGCTCCGCTGATATTCGACATCGTCGACACCTGGAGCGACCGTGCTGTCGGCGGCTGCACCTATCATGTCAGCCATCCCGGCGGACGCAGTTACGACACGCTGCCGGTCAACGCCAATGAGGCAGAAGCGCGCCGCGTCAGCCGCTTCTGGGATCACGGCCACACACCGGCAGAAAACCCTGCCGATTGGCCGCCTGAATCGCCCAACCAGGATTTCCCGTTTACGCTGGATTTGCGCTGGCATGCGCGCAAGCGACATGACTAAGGAGTCATTTGGCCTGTCATGTTCGCTTCGTCTGTGCGCCACGCTGCACTCGATTACGCGGGCGCTCCCGAACACTGAAAGACTTCCTTGGTCAGACTGAAATTTTCAATTGAATTGAATTATGAAATCGACCAGCCCGGCTGCGATTTTATTTTCAGTATTCATGCCGCGCAAACCAGGCATCAAACCGTGGCGAGCGAGTCGCTGAGCATCAGCCAGAGTCAGCCGTTCACTCTGAACACCGATCCCGCGACGCACACGCGCTTCCTGCGGCTCAAGGCTTCTGCCGGTTCGCTGCTGGTGCGCTACGATGCGACGGTGGACATCGATCACTATTTTGCACCGCCGGAGCAGATTTACGAGGTGCCTGTGGCCAGTCTGCCGGGTTCGGTGCTGCCCTACATATATCCCAGCCGCTATTGCCAGTCCGATCGTCTGCACAAGCTGGCCGTCAAGGAATTTGGTCATCTATGGCAGGGTTACAGTCGCGTGCAGGCGATCCGTGACTGGGTGATGAATCGTGTCGCATTCCGCTCCAATTCCTCCACCGGCACCACGACTGCAGTCGACACGCTGGTCGAGGAGGTGGGCGTGTGCCGCGACTTTGCCCACTTGATGATTGCGCTGTGCCGCGCGGTCAACATACCGGCCCGCTTTGTAACCGGCATAGACTACGGCGCCGATCCGATACTGGGGCCGACCGATTTTCATGCCTATGTCGAAGTGTATCTGGGTGGACGCTGGTATATCTTTGACCCCTCGGGTGTAGCCATTCCCATGGGTTTTGTGCGCATCGGCACCGGGCGCGACGCGGCCGACTCGGCTTTTGCCACCATATTCGGCGGCGTGCGCGGGGCTGCCCCGGTGATGCACATCGAGGCGATCCCCAATGCGCAGGGGGTGCTGACGGTGCCGCAGCTGGTCCCGTATGCGCTGTCCACGGACGGGCAATTCGAGCCGATTTGAAGCCGGTCCGGTTTGTCCGTTGGCTGCGCAATAAATGCCAAGGCAGCCGGCATCGATATATTGTTTATGCAGAAATCAATTCAAGCCAGGGCAGCTCAGTTTGGCGCGCTCTATCTTGGTAATGCGACATAGCGGAGCATTAAATGCGCGCGGTTCAAGGCAAACAGCGGCAGCTTTGCACTTGGCCAAGCAGCGATATCCCGGCGGCTGTTCCAGCAGTGCGGAACTGCCCCGCCTTACACATCCAGCCTAGCCACATCCACCGACACCTTCAGCTCGTGGTCCTGCCCGCCGAAAACCACGCCCTTGAGCGGGGTGACGTCGCCATATCCCCGACCCCATGCCACAATGATGTGTTGATCGCCGGGTATCTGATTATTGGTCGGATCGAAGTCCATCCAGCCCATATCGGGCACATAGACCGAAAACCACGCGTGCGAGGCATCCGAGCCGACCAGTTTTTCTTTGCCGGGCGGCGCCAGTGTTTCGATGTAGCCGCTGACGTATCTTGCTGCGAGACCGCAGGAGCGGATGCAGCCTATCGCAACGTGCGCAAAATCCTGGCACACGCCGCGCCGGTGTTCCAGCACGGTATTCACCGGGGTCGACAGGGTTGTGAATTCCGGATCGAAGGTGAAGTCGTGGTAAATGCGCTGCATCAAATCATTCGCGGCTTCAAACAACGGCCTGCCTGGCGTGAATGATTTTTTAGCGTAAGCGGCCAGTTCGGGGCCGGTTTTTATGTCGGGTGAATCCAGTGTGTACTGGCGGGCCTCCAGCACTTCCATGTGTTTGTCCCGCTGCAGGATGTCTTTGACCTCCTCCCATGAATTGCCGCGGGAAAGACCGAGCTGCCCGACATTGCCATGCACTTCGACTTCGCTGATGGCAGTAACGACGAATTCGCTGTGTGGTTCCGTAATGGCAAAATAGGCGATCTTGTTGCCGAAAAAATCTTCCCGGACACGAAAATCGCTCTCCTTGGGTGATATCTCCAGACGTGACGAGATCAGGCGTTGCTGCCGACATTCGCGCGGCAACAAACGGGCTTCGTTGTAGGAATGCCCGACCATGCCGGTATATTCATAGGAGGTGGTATGGGTGACGCGGTAACGCACGAGTTCGCCTTTAAGGTTTGAATCCCAGCAATGACGGTTGCCTGTCCGCAACTGGATATATTGCGTGTAACCTGGAGAACATGCCTAAAGCGGTTGCGGACTGCTGTCGTGGCGGAAAAACTCTGCCGTGATGGCTTCAGACAGGGCATTCAGCAGGTAGTAGAGCCGGCTCAACTGCTGGTCCAGATTCTCGCGGATGCCATCCTTGGAAACCACCAGCAGATCATTCAGGTTAACCAGATCGAGCATGGAGCTGGCCTCCAGCATCAAACGCTGTTCCATGCTCAGGCGCTGCCCCTTGCGGATATTCGGCAATTTTGCGACATGATCTTTCAGGCAGCCGATCTGGAAGGCGAGCGAGCGGGGATTGTTGATATCGAGCAGCAGCAACTCGAGAAAGGCGGACAGTTCAAAGTAGCTGCGATAATGCTGGCGGTAGCAGATGGTATTGTCGCTGGTGTCCAGCAGGGCTTCGATCAGTTGCGCTTCCACTCCGTCGCGATGATGCGTGGACAGAACATTGCGCAGCATCGAAATGATCAGCATCGCGCGTTCCAGGCGACGCCCGATGTCAAGGAACAGCCAGCCGTTGCCGCGCGCCATGTTTTCCATGGACAAGCCGCTGAACGCGCTCAATGTGGTGATTTGGCTGTCCATCAGTTCCTGCAATTTCCACAGCGTGTTTTCACCCAGTTGCGGGGGCTGCGCGAGATGCTCATCCATGTCTTCCATAACCCGCCAGATGTCGCCGGACCAGAGATCCCGAACCGAGTAACCGGTCCGCACCACGTTGCGCAGCAGATTGGCAATGCTTCCGCCGCGCTGTTCATCCAGCGCAACGGAAATCAGTTCGGATTCCGGCGATTTCAGCAATGCCGATTGATCCTCTCCCAGAAAGCCCGGCCAGGTGCCGGTCAGGTTGGTCAGCCCGCGCAACAGACACTGCAGGCTCTCTTCGTAATCAGCATCGTCGTTATTGGGATTGATATACAGCTTTTTGACTGTTGCGCGCAACAGACGGATGCTGCCTTCCGCACGCTCGGCATAGCGTCCTACCCAGTAGATGTTATCCGCAGCCCTGCTGGGCAGGGCATGGTCATTTCCGGCACCGGCCGCCGATGCGCCGATGTTCCTGGCGCTTTCATACTTCACCTGCGGCTCGAGGGCGATAACCCAGGTATCTTTGCTGACGCTGCCCTCCTGTCCGGATATCAGCATATCGCCTTTTTCCGGCGCGCTGCTGCTCAATCCCCCCGGCATGATCTCGTAGCCGTTCCTGCCGGCTGTCGCAAAACAGCGCAGCATGACCTTGCGCGGCTCGAAGCCCAGCGGGGTGACGCAGGGCGCGGTGGAAAAACTGAGATTCTCCTGTCCGACATAGAAGGCGGGATTGGCGCGGATGCGATCGCGCAATTTGGCACGCTGCGCCTGGCTGAGCATGTGAGCCAATACCGGACTGCTCCCGTGGGTGCGGTAAATCGGTTTAATGACAAGACTGTCCAGATTGGCCAGCACATAATCCATCTCCAGCGGCTGGCCGCACCACCAGGTGGCAGCAGACTGCAGTTTGAGGTCCTCGCCCAGGAAATGCTGGGCAATCCCGGGCAGGAAAGGCTGGATGCCGGGGTTTTCCAGTATGCTGCTCCCCAGCGGGTTGGCGATTGCGACGTTGCCGCGCCGGGCAACCTCCAGCAAACCGGCCACGCCCAATCGTGAATCGGCCCGCAATTCCAGCGGGTCGCAGTAGGTGTCATCCACACGCCGAATGATCACGTCCACACGCTTCAATCCGGTCAGTGACTTCAGCCAGACATGGCCGTCTCTTACCGTGAGGTCGTCGCCCTGTACCAGCGGATAGCCAAGGAAAGAGGCCAGGTAAGCATGTTCGAAGTAGGTCTCGTTAAAGGGCCCCGGCGTGAGCAACACGATACGCGGCGACTCTGCATGACGCGGCGCGATCTCGGTCAGTCCGGCATGCATGGACTTGAAAAAATTCGCCAGGCGGTGAGCCTGCGTTTTGCGGAACATGCTCGGCAAAACGCGCGATACAACAATGCGGTTCTCGAGTGCGTAGCCTGCGCCTGAAGGTGCCTGGGTGCGGTCGCTGATCACCCACATCCTGTTGTCCGGGCCGCGCGCGAGGTCCGCAGCGTAAAGTATCAGCTGGTGATGACCGTTCAGCTTGACCTGGTCGCAGGCGCGCAGAAATCCGCCGTGGTTGTAAATCAATTCGTCCGGCAGCAGATTTTTTTTGGTGAGTTCCCGGGGGCCATAAAGATCGGCCAGTACCATGTTCAGCAGTTCGGCACGCTGCAACAGGCCAGCCTCGATATCGCGCCATTCTTCACCGGAGATCATCAGCGGCACCGGGTCCAGCTGCCAGGGACGACTGGACCCGCCCGTGTCCCCGTAGACATTGTATGTGACGCCATTCTCGTGCAGCAGCTTGAGCGCTTCCTTGCGCCGCAGTTCCATCTCTGCGCTGCCAAGTTTTTCCATCTCCTGCATCAGCGCAGACCAATGGGGTCGCACCTGCCCCTGGCTATCGAGCATTTCATCATAGTCATCCTCGCCCAGCACATAGGAGCCGGGGGCTGTGGACTGTGTCATTTGAGTATTCATGGGCCGAAGTTTAACCTCAGTTCGAATAAAATTGTGCAAATTCCGGATGACAGGATACGCGATGAATAAACGGATAAAGGTACCCTTCGTCGCATGCAACAATGCCGGCTCCCGCAGCTGCGAAGCTGAAGTCCGGTAAAGGCATCCTGAGTGATTGTCGCCCGATCATCCGTCACGGCTTTGCGGAATGCTCAGCGAGTCAGCACTCCTGCGGCGCAAAGAAGTGCAGGGTATTGCGGCCCGCATTCTTGGCTTGATACATGGCTTGGTCGGCTTGTACCAGAATTGACTCAGGAGCATGTTGATGGCCGTTGAACAGCGTTGCCCCGATACTGGAAGTACTGCGATATTCGTGCGCGGCAAGCCGGTAAGGCGTGTTGAGCGTCGCGAGGATTTTCATGCCGACAGTTTCGGTCTGCGCCGCCGATTCGACGGCATTGTCGCTCAGGTTTTCCAGCAATATCACGAATTCGTCTCCTCCAAAACGGGATACGGTGTCACCTTCGCGCACACAGGTCTCCAGACGCTGCGCAACCTGCTGCAGCAGCAAGTCCCCGATGCTGTGGCCGAGGGTGTCGTTGAGGGTTTTGAAATTATCCAGGTCAATGAACAGCAGCGCGCCTTGTTTTCCACTGCGCGCGCTTGAAGGCAGGGCATGCTTGAGACGGTCCATCAGCAACTGACGATTCGGCAGGAAAGTGAGATGGTCGTAGAACGCCAGTCTCTTGATTTTTTCCTCTGACGCCTTGTTCATCGTGAAGTCGACGATGGTGGCCACGTAATTCGTGACGATGTTGTTCGAGTCTTTCACGGCGGTGATGGCAAGTTGCTCCGGATAGACCTCGCCGTTCTTGCGCCGGTTCCAGATTTCACCTGTCCAGCGGCCGCTGGACAGGATATCCTTCCACATTGCCGCATAAAAGTTGGCATCGTGACGACCGGACCTGAGTATCCTCGGATTCTGGCCTATCACTTCTTCGGCTGTGTAGCCGGTGATGTTGGTGAAGGAACGATTTACCCGAAGGATCACGCTGTTGGCGTCGGTGATCAAGATGCCTTCCTGGGCTTCAAAAGCAGTGGCAGCGATTTTAAGCTGATGTTCGGCTTGCTTGCGGTCGCTGATGTCGGTGTGTATACCGATTATCCGCAATGGATTTCCATCCACGTCGCGAGCGACCAGCTTGCCCCTGGATGATATCCATTTCCATGAGCCATCCTTGCAGCGCATGCGAAACTCGACAGCATAAAAGGACTGGTTTCCCGCAAAACAATCCCGGACAGCGGACAACACGCGGTCCTTGTCATCGGGATGCAGATGATCTGCCCATGCAGCTCCGTTATCCGGAAATTCATGCTCGGCATAGCCGATCATTTCCTTCCAGCGCCCGGAAAACATGGCTTTATCGGTCTTGGGATTCCAGTCCCATACACCTTCCCCGGCGCCTTCCAGGGCGAATTTCCAGCGCTCCTCGCTCTCTCGCAGCTGCCGGGTCGAAATAAAAACGCTTAAAGTATCCGAAATACGGTGCGCGATCGATGTAAAAAGTTGCAAATCGTCTTGATCATGCAGCACCTCGCTTTCACAATGGTGCAGGCCGAATACCCATGCATTCCCGACCTTCGGTCGCAGCGCCGTTATCAATTGTGACTTGACCGAGAATTGCTCCGCAAGCAGCAATGGAAGCGGATGATTGGCCTTGGGGCCATATTGGATAGCGCCTTTGGCATTGAGCAATTCGCCCATTACTCGGGACATAGCGCTGTCCATCGCTATGTCAACACCCTGCGCGAGCAGCCCCGGCCATTTCGATTGAGTGCGTTCCAGCGGCGCCTTCCAGGACGGCGCATCCGGATCGCAGGGATACACGAACCAGGCGCGATCCGCATTGAAAACCTCAAGTATCAAGTCCAGCACGCCGCGCATGACATCTTCCATGTTCTCGCTGGCAAGACTGACCTGGGTAATCCGGTCCAGAACATCCAGGAGCCGAAGGCGATACGCAAGGTTGTGCGGGAGTTGTGGCTCTATTTTCATTTTGGAAGATGGTATCTTGCAAGCCCGGATTTCCATTCCGGTTTGGTCAGGATAAGCGATAAACTGGCAAACGTCCAATGGCCTTTGTCGACATCAGGCGGGCATTGATGTTTTCGGAAAGAGGGCAGCTTTGCCCCTAATTCAATTGGAAACAAACTGCTTCAGCACACTCAAAAAATCCCCACCATAGCGCGCCAGCTTGGCCTGCCCGATGCCGCTGACCCGTGCCATTTCGTCCAGCGTGGCGGGGCGGCGCTTGAGCATATCCAGCAGCGTGCTGTCGTGGAAGATGACATAGGGCGGCAAGCCCTGTTGGCGGGCGAGTTCCATGCGCCTGGCTTTGAGGGCGAGCCACAGCGGATCATCATTCGCTCCGGCAAAAGGTTCGCGCGGCCTGTCATTGGGCCGGGCAGCACGTTGCGCCTTGCGTTTGGCGGGTTGAGTGTCGCGGCGCAGCCACAGGGATTGCTCGCCGCGCAGTATCGGGCGCGCGGCTGCGGTGAGCTTGAGTCCGCCATGGGCTGCACTGTCCGCTTCCAGCAGGCCGCCTGCGACCAGTTGGCGATACACGCTGCTCCATTGGGCGGCGTTCAATTCCTTGCCGATGCCAAATGTGGAAAGCGCCTGGTGATTGAATTTTTCGACCCGCTCGGTGGCCTTGCCGATCAGCACATCGCTCAAATGTCCCGCGCCGAAGCGCTGTCCGGTGCGGTAAACACAAGACAGTGCCATTTGCGCAGCCTTCTGACGCATCCCAGGTTTCTACCGGTTCCAGGCAGTTGTCGCATGCGCCGCAGTTGCCCGGATGCTGTTCCCCGAAATAACGCAGCACGGTCTGATGGCGGCAGACGGTAGACTCGCAGTAGCCGAGCAGGGCGTCGAGTTTCTGCCGTTCCAGGCGCTTGCGTTCTTCGGGCGCCTCGCCGCCGTCTATCATCTGGCGCATAGCCACCACATCGCCCAGACCGTAGGCCAGCCAGGCATTGGCCGGCAGGCCATCGCGCCCGGCGCGTCCGGTTTCCTGATAATAGCCTTCCATGCTTTTGGGCAGGTCGAGATGCGCGACGAAGCGCACATTGGGTTTATCTATGCCCATGCCGAATGCGACGGTTGCCACCATCACCACGCCTTCTTCGCGCAGGAAGCGGCCCTGATTCCTGCTGCGCGTCGCGCTGTCGAGTCCGGCGTGATAGGGCAGCGCATCCCGGCCGCGCTGTTTCAGCCATGCAGCCGTTTCCTCGACTTTCTTGCGCGACAGGCAATAAACGATGCCTGCATCATTTGCATGTTCGACTTCAAGAAACGATTGCAACTGATTGCGTGCATTATGTTTTTGCGTGACGATATAACGGATATTGGCGCGATCGAAGCTGGACACGAATAGGCGTGCCTGTTCCAGTGCCAGCCGCTCGACGATCTCTCCGCGTGTCGGCATGTCGGCGGTCGCGGTCAGCGCGATGCGCGGCACCCCGGGGAATCGTTCGTGCAATACTGTCAGTTCACGGTACTCGGGGCGGAAATCATGGCCCCATTGCGAGACGCAATGCGCTTCGTCGATCGCGAACAGCGCGATAGCTGAAGTTTCCTGAACCTGATCCAGCAATGCGAGAAAACCGGGCATCAGCAGTCGTTCCGGAGCGACATAGAGCAGCTCAAGTTCGCCGCGCAGCAGTTGGCCCTGCACTGCGCGCGCAGCATCGGCATCGATGCTTGAATTCAGGAAGGCTGCTTTGACGCCGAGCAACCGCAACGCGTCGACCTGGTCCTGCATCAGCGCGATCAGCGGCGAAACCACGATGCCCGTACCCGGGCGCAGCATTGCGGGAATCTGGTAACACAGCGATTTGCCGCCGCCGGTCGGCATCAATACCAGCGCATCGCCCCCTGCAACGACATGCTCGACGATGGCCTGCTGCTCGCCGCGAAAGTCGGCATAGCCGAACACGTCATGCAGTATCTGGCGGGCTGATCGGGCTGTCATGGTAAATTAGGTGGCGCGGTTGAAGGGATGAGGATTACAATTCCGGAAAACACCGGCCCGGACATCCGGGCTGTGTTTGCATTTTATCCCACGAAGCGCCGCAACAGGAGTGCAAGATATTGAGTCAGACGCCGGAAAACATCATCGAGGTTGACGACCTGCATTTCGCCTATGGAAACCGTGAAGTGCTGAAAGGCATCAACCTCAAAATTCCGCGCGGCAAGATCGTCGGCATTCTCGGCGTCAGCGGATGCGGCAAGACCACATTGCTGCGCCATTTCGGCGGGCAGTTGCGGCCATCGCGCGGCAGCGTGAAGTTCATGGGGCAGGTGGTTCACGAACTCGATAACGACGAACTTTACAAGATGCGCCTGCAAATGGGCATGATGTTCCAGGTAAGCGGCTTGTTCACCGACTTGTCGGTCTACGACAATCTGGCCTTTCCGATGCGCGAGCATACCAATCTTCCGGAAGAATTGATCCACGACCTGGTATTGATGAAACTGCACGCCGTGGGTTTGCGCAACGCCCGCGACCTGATGCCGAGCGAGCTGTCCGGCGGCATGGAACGCCGTGTCGCGCTCGCGCGGGCGATCGCCACCGACCCCGCGCTGATCATTTACGACGAGCCGTTCGCCGGCCTCGATCCGATTTCACTGAGCACCATCGCGAACCTGATCCGCAAACTGAACGACGCGCTCGGCGTGGCCTCGGTGGTGGTGACCTATGATTTGTCCGAGTCGCTCAAGATAGTCGATTATCTGTATTTCATGCACAATGGGCTGGTGGTCGCGGCCGGCGATGTATCAGGAATGGCCGGCTCGAATGACCCGTTTGTCCGGCAATTCATCCATGCCCAGCCGGACGGCCCGATCGCGTTCCAGTACCCCAGCAAACCCTACGCGGAAGACCTGAATATCAGCGGGACAACAATTTGATGGCCGTGATTGATAGCCTAACGATGGCCGTGGTAATACCCGATCAACCCGTTGGTCGAAGCATCATGTCCGGCAGCTGAACCCCCTTCGCGCAATTCCGGCAGTATCTTTCCCGCGAGTTGTTTGCCCAGTTCCACGCCCCATTGGTCGAACGGGTTGATGTTCCAGACCACGCTTTGCACGAATACCTTGTGCTCATACAGCGCGATCAGCATGCCCAGCGTGTGCGGATCGAGCTTGTCGAACAGCAGGGTATTGGTCGGTTTGTTGCCGGGAAACACCTTGTGCGGCAGCAGGGCTTCCAGCGCCCCGCCATGCAGGCCTTGCGCTTCCAGTTCGGCGCGCGCTTCCGCGGCGGTCTTGCCGACCATCAGCGCTTCGGTCTGGGCAAAACAGTTGGCGAGCAGGATGTTGTGGTGTTCACCGAGCGGATTCTGGCTGTGCAGCGGGGCGAGGAAATCCGCCGGAATCATGCGCGTGCCCTGATGGATGAGCTGGTAGAAGGCGTGCTGGCCGTTGGTGCCGGGTTCGCCCCAGATCACCATGCCGGTATCATAATCCACCGGGTTGCCGTCGCGATCCACGCGCTTGCCGTTGCTTTCCATCTCGAGTTGCTGCAGGTAGGCCGGGAAGCGGTGCAGGTACTGGTCGTAGGGGAGCACCGCATTCGAACCCGCGGCGAAGAAGTTGCCATACCATACGCCGAGCAAGCCCATCAGCACCGGAATGTTCCTGTCCGGCGCGGCAGTGCGGAAATGTTCATCCATCGCATATGCGCCGCCCAGCAATTCCTCGAACCTGTCCATGCCGATGTACAGCGCGATGGGAAGCCCGATCGCCGACCACAGAGAATAACGCCCGCCCACCCAGTCCCAGAACTCGAACACGTTATGCGGATCGATGCCGAATTTTGCGGTGGCTTCGAGGTTGGTGGAGACAGCGGCGAAATGTTTCGCCACGGCCTGTTCGTCGCCCAGTTTCGAAACCAGCCATGCCCGGGCGGAATGGGCATTGGTCAGGGTTTCCTGCGTCGTGAAGGTTTTCGAACTGACGATGAACAGCGTGGTTTCGGCATCCAGATATTTCAGTGTTTCGACCAATTGTGTGCCGTCCACATTGGAAACAAAATGCGCGCGGAGATTTGCTTTTGCATAGGGTTTGAGGGCTTCGCATACCATCAGCGGACCGAGGTCGGAACCACCGATGCCGATATTGACGATGTCGCGGATAGCCTTGCCGGTGTGGCCGGTATGTTCGCCGTTGCGCACCGCATCGGAGAAGCGGCGCATTAGCCCGAGTACACGCCGTACATCCGGCATCACATCCTTGCCGTCCACCAGCACCGGGCGTTCCGAGCGGTTGCGCAATGCGGTATGCAGCGCGGCGCGGTGCTCGGTGGAATTGATCCTGTCGCCGCGGAACATGCTTTCGATGCGGGCCGGCAAGCCGGATTGTTCGGCCAGTTCAACCAGCAATTTGATCGTTTCGGTGCTGATCCGATTCTTGGAATAATCGAATAGCAGGTCACCCAGCCGCAGCGAAAACTTGTCGAAGCGTTCCGGGTCGCCGAGGAACATCTGGCGCATCTGCAGCGGTTTGATGTCGGCGCAATGCGCGCTGAGCGCTTGCCAGGCGGCAGATTGGGCAAGTTTTGACATAAGGCTGATTAAACCTAAAAGCCGTAATTCAAGCCACAGAGAACACAGAGGACACAGAGAGATAGCGGATCCCACATAATTTTCAGAATCACCTGATGGGTGCAGTCATTATTTACGACAACCATTTGTTTCTCCTCTGTGATCTCTGTGTTCTCTGTGGCTAACTGCTTTTTCTAGGTTAAATCAATAGCGAACGATCATGCCTCCGGCACCAGAATGACGCCGGCCAGCGGGGGCAGGGCAATCTCGGCAGAGTAGGGCAGTCCCATCCACGGGATCGCTTCCGCATTGATCAATCCGGCGTTGCCGATATTGCTTCCCGCGTAATATTGCGAATCGCTGTTCAGCACTTCGCAATAACGGGCTTGCACGGGCAAACCGATGCGATAGCGGTTGCGCGGCACCGGGGTCAGGTTCAGCGCGATGATGGCAGTGGAACCGTCGCGTGCGCGGCGCTGGTAGGACAGCACGGATTTCTCCGCATCGTTGCAGTCTATCCAGGAGAAGCCCTCGTGCTGAAAATCCTGGTCGTGCAGCGCGGACATGCTGCTGTACAGCCGGTTGAGGTCATGGGTCAGGTTCTGCACGCCGCGATGCAATTCTTCGCCCAGCTGCCACCATTCCAGTTCCCACCTGGATTGCCACTCGCGTCCCTGGGCGATTTCATTGCCCATGAAGTTGAGTTTCTTGCCCGGGCTGGTCATCTGGTAAGTCAGCAGCAAGCGCAGGTTGGCGAATTTCTGCCAGGCATCGCCGGGCATTTTGGACAGCAGCGACCCTTTGCCATGCACGACTTCGTCATGCGAGAACGGCAGCACGAAGTTTTCGGTATAGGCATAAAGCTGGCCGAAGGTCAGTTCATTGTGGTGATAACGGCGATGCACGGGTTCATGGTGGAAATAACCAAGTGTGTCGTTCATCCAGCCCATGTTCCATTTGATCGAGAACCCCAAACCGCCCAGATAGACCGGCCGCGACACACCCGGCCAAGCGGTTGATTCTTCGGCCATGGTCAGCGCGCCGGGAAATTCGTCATGCACCATGATGTTCATCTCGCGAAGGAACTCGACCGCCTCGAGGTTCTCGCGGCCGCCGTACTTGTTAGGTATCCATTCACCCGCCTTGCGCGAATAATCGAGATACAGCATCGATGCGACCGCATCGACGCGCAATCCGTCGAAGTGGAATTCGGACAGCCAGAAATGCGCACTGGACATCAGGAAAGACTTAACTTCGTTGCGCCCGAAGTTGAATATATACGTTCCCCAATCCTCGTGAAAACCGAGACGCGGGTCCTGGTGCTCATAAAGCGCCGTGCCGTCAAAGCGCGCCAGCGCCCAACTGTCCTGGGGGAAATGAGCCGGCACCCAATCCAGGATCACGCCGATGCCTGCCTGATGACAGGTATCGACGAGATTGCGCAGTTCGTCCGGAGAACCGAAGCGGCTGGTCGCGGCAAAATATCCGGTTGCCTGATACCCCCAGGATTCATCCAGCGGGTGTTCGGAAATCGGCATCAACTCGATATGCGTGTAGCCCATGCCTGTGACGTATGGGACCAGGTCGGCCGCCAACTCATTGTAGGTATAAAAACGGCCGTCCGGGTGGCGTTTCCAGGAACCCGCATGGACTTCGTAGATGCTGATCGCACCATGCAGCCAGTCCCACTGGCCGCGTTGCCGCAACCATTCCGCATCGTTCCATTGATGCCGGTTGGCAGTCGCGGCGAGGGCGGCCGTGCCGGGCCGCAATTCGTATCCCTGCGCATAGGGATCGGATTTGCTCAGTATCTGGCCGGTTTCACGATTGCGTATCTCATACCGGTATAGCGCATCTTGTTGAAGTTCAGGGAGAAATAATTCCCAGACACCGCTGGAGCCGAGCGAACGCATCGGATGCAATCGGCCATCCCACTGGTTGAATTCGCCGACCACGCTGACCCGTTCCGCGTTTGGCGCCCAAACGGCAAACCTGACACCTTTTACGCCATTGATTTCAATGGCATGAGAGCCGAGCATCCGGTAACCCTGGCGCAGATTGCCTTCGCTGAACAAATACAGATCCTGCTGCGAAATATCTGACGGGAATTGGTAGGGATCGAAAATTTCGTGTGTCGCGCTGCCATAGTAAACACGCAAGCGGTAGGGAAGGGACGGTTCTGTCTGGCCGCGCCATTCGAATAGGCCCGTCGGATGTACCCGCTTGAGTGGCTCGCTATCGCTCCCGGCGACAAGCGCAACCTCGGTGGCATAAGGCTCATAAAAGCGGATGAGCCACTCCGAGCCTTCACGATGCAAACCTAGCAAACCAAATGGGTCATAGAGACGTGTTTGCAATAATGATTCGATCAGCGTATCCACTTAAAATACCTCATGTATCTTGTCTAGTAAGGCAATTGTAAACGATAATGGCTGCACGCCAGAAAGTTTATCGGGAGCAGCAAATGAATGTCGAGTTGGGTTACCTGCAAAAAAAATATCACGTCGCGACTGAAAACGCACCTCCGCGTTTCGTCAGCCGCATCACCAAGAACACTTACGCGATGGTATTGGCAGGGGGCCGCGGCAGCCGTCTTCACCAGCTCACCGACTGGCGTGCCAAACCGGCCGTGCCATTCGGCGGCAAGTTCCGCATCATTGATTTCGTGCTGTCCAATTGCGTGAATTCCGGTATCCGCCACATCGGCGTGGCGACACAATACAAGTCGCACAGCCTGATCCAGCACATTCAGCGCGGCTGGTCGTTCCTGAACGGACAATTCGGCGAGTTTATCGACCTGTTGCCGGCCCAGCAGCGGGTTGACGAAAGTCACTGGTATCAGGGCACCGCGGACGCGGTGTTCCAGAATCTCGATATTTTGCGCGCATCCAACCCCGACTTCATATTGGTATTGGGCGGCGACCATGTCTACAAAATGGATTACGGCAAGTTGCTTGCTTTCCACGTAGAGAGCAAAGCCGACATGACCGTAGCGTGTCTCGAGGTGCCGGTCGCCGAGGCCGTCGCTTTTGGCGTGATGAGTATCGATGAAAATTCCCGGGTGGTCGAATTTACCGAGAAATCCCCCACCCCGCCGACGATTCCCGGCAAACCGGGCAGGTCGCTGGCCAGCATGGGCATTTATGTGTTCAACGCAAAGTTCCTGTACGAACAACTGATACGCGATGCAGACGACAGGCATTCGAGCCATGATTTTGGCAAGGATTTGATCCCCCATATGATAAAAAAATATCATGTGTTCGCACAAAGTTTCGAACAGAGTTGTGTCGGGATGGGTGATGACAACGTGCCTTATTGGCGCGATGTCGGGACCATCGATTCCTATTGGGAAGCCAATATGGAATTGACCAAGGTGGTTCCGGACCTGAACATGTACGATCAGGACTGGCCGATCTGGACGCATCAGGAGCAATTGCCCCCGGCCAAATTCGTGTTTGACGAAGAGGGACGCCGCGGCATGGCAATCGACTCGCTGGTTTCCGGGGGGTGCATCGTGAGCGGCTCAACCGTGCGCCGCTCGCTGCTTTTTTCCGATGTGCGGGTGAATGGTTATTGCACCATCGAGGATTCGGTATTGTTGCCCAACGTGGATGTATGTCGCGATGTCACGTTGAAACGCGTCATTGTGGACAAGAACTGCAAGATTCCCGACGGCCTGGTAGTCGGGGTCAATCTGGAAGAAGACCGCAAACGCTTCCATGTCACCCCAAACGGCGTGACGCTGATTACCCCCGAGATGCTCGGGCAAAAGACACATCAATTCCGCTGATTATGATTATCCGTTGCGCAAATTGCACAGTTCCAAAATAGATGAAAAAAGCCGTTGATCTAGTTTTTCTCTGGCACATGCACCAGCCGGATTACCGCGATTATGCCAATGGCGAATTTGTATTGCCTTGGACTTACCTGCACGCCATCAAGGATTACACCGACATGGCTTATCACCTTGAGAAACATCCCAAGGTCCGCGCCGTGGTGAATTTTGTGCCCATCCTGCTCGACCAACTCGATGATTACACCGATCAGTTTGCCACCGGACAGTTGCGTGACCCGTTGTTGCGCCTGTTGACCCATGAAAATTCCGCCAATCTTTCCGAACAAGAACGACAACTGGCCTTTGACGCATGTTTCCGCAGCAATCACACCAAAATGATTGCGCCCTATCCGTCATACATGCGCTTATGGAAGCTGTTCAATCTGTTGCAAACCGAGAGCGAAGCAGGGTTATCCTATTTATCGGGCCAGTATGTGGCTGATTTGCTGGTCTGGTATCACCTGTCCTGGTGCGGCGAAAGTGTCCGCCGCGAACATGCCCTGGTGGCAAGTTTGATGAGCAAGGGCCAGGACTTCAGCTTCGAAGACCGAATGCAATTGTTTGACCTTATTGGCAAATTGATAAGCGGCATCATTCCGCGCTATCGCAAGCTGGCTGAAACGGGACAAATCGAAATATCTGCCACGCCTCACTACCATCCGCTTGCTCCGCTCTTGATTGACTTCGCCAGCACCAAAGAAGCCATGCCGGAGGCGCCTTTGCCTGTTTCGCCGCATTACCCCAAGGGCAAGCAGCGCGTGGCAGCACACATCGAGTCTGCCAAGAAAAGTCATCGCGCGCGTTTTGGCTCCGAGCCGCAAGGGATGTGGCCGGCAGAAGGCGCGATTTCAACCGAGACGCTTGAAGTTTTTGCCTCCGAGGGTTGCCGGTGGGTGGCCAGCGGGGAGGGCGTACTGGTCAACAGCTTGCATAAGCTGGAACAAGCTGTTCCTGATCCCTCGCAATACCTGTACCGCCCTTATCAACTGAAAGATGGCGCGGATGGTTTGAATTGTTTCTTCCGCGATGACCGGTTGTCCGATTTGATAGGTTTTGAGTATTCACGCTGGCGCGGCAACGATGCGGCAGCGCATTTTATCGCGCAGATCGACGCGATCTCGCAGAACGCACCGGCTGAAGAAACGCCTGTTGTCAGCGTGATCCTGGATGGCGAGAACGCGTGGGAATATTATCCGTACAACGGCTTTTACTTCCTTGACGAACTCTATGCAGAGCTTGAGGCCAGCACCAGCATCCACACCAGCACTTTCAGCGACTATCTGACCTCAAGCATGACAAACCCGGGCAGCGCGAAGAAACGCGACTTGCCGAGTATTGTTGCCGGAAGCTGGGTTTATGGCAACTTCGCAACATGGATAGGTTCCAAGGACAAGAATCATGCATGGGATTTGCTTTGTGTCGCAAAGCAGAGTTTCGACATAGTGGTATCCAGCGGTCGCCTTAGCCAGGCTGAACAAGATGCTGCCGAAAAGCAGCTTTTCTCCTGCGAAAGTTCGGACTGGTTCTGGTGGTTCGGGGACTATAACCCCTCGCACTCGGTCGCCAGCTTTGACCGTTTATTTCGCCACAACTTGACCGAGTTGTATCGCTTGCTGAAATTGCCGGCCCCGCAAAATTTGTCCGAACCGATCAGCCAGGGCAGCGGGTCTCCGGAATCAGGCGGAGCGATGCGCCGTGCCACTGAATAAGCCAAGCTCCCGAAACAGCCTATCTTCATGTTGACGGATCGCGGCAGCGGCATACTGTTACATCCGACATCCCTGCCAGGCGCGTTCGGTGCCGGCGACTTCGGCCCTGACGCCTACCGGTTTATCGACTGGATGGTCAGTGCCGGCCAGACCTATTGGCAGATTCTGCCACTGGGCGAAATCGGCCATGGCAACTCGCCGTACATGAGCATGTCCGCTTTCGCCGGCAACATCCTGCTTATTGACCCCATTGAATTGTCCGGTCACGGCTGGCTCGGCCCCGAGGATCTGACGCCCGATCCGGATTTCCGACCGGACAGGGTGGATTTCGCGCTGCTGCGTCCATTCCGCATAGAGAAATTGCGCCGTGCTGCCGAGAACTTCTTCGCCGGCGATCACGATGACCTGCACCGCTCATATACCGAGTTTTGTATCGCCGAAAGCGAATGGCTTGATGACTATTCGTTATTCATGACCATTGCCGAGCAGGAAAGTTGGCGAGAGTGGAACCTCTGGCCCAAGGAACTTGCGCAAAGGGAACCGCAGGCGCTGCGCAGATTTGAAATGGCCAGTGCTGATAAGATTGGTTTCTGGAAATTCTGCCAATGGTGCTTTGCCCGCCAGTGGTCGGATTTGCGGCTGTACGCCAACGACCACGGGGTTAAAATCATCGGCGACATTCCGATTTTTGTGTCCTTGCAAAGTGCAGATGTATGGTCGCATCAGGATCTGTTCGAACTGGACGAAAATGGTCATCCCACCTTCGTTGCCGGCGTTCCGCCCGACTATTTCAGCGCGACCGGGCAATTCTGGGGAAATCCGCAATATCGCTGGGATAACCATGAAAAGTCGGGTTATGCCTGGTGGATCGCGCGGCTCGGCCATGCCCTGATGCTGGCCGACCTGGTTCGTATCGATCATTTCAGGGGGTTTGCCGCTTACTGGAATATACCGGCTGATGCGCCCAACGCGATTCATGGCAATTGGGTAACCGGCCCGGGTGAAAAGTTGTTTCAGGCCTTTGTCAAGGTCTTTCCGCATCTGCCCATTATTGCGGAGGACCTCGGTCTGATCACGCCCGACGTGATGGAACTGCGCGACAAATTCAAACTTCCCGGCATGCGTATTCTTCAATTCGCCTTTGGTGGAGGGGAAGACAATTTTTTCTTGCCGCACCATTATGTGCCAAACACAGTTGCCTATACAGGGACTCACGACAACAACACCATTCTGGGCTGGTGGGAATCGCTGCCTGCACATGAAAGGGATTTTGCACAGCACTATCTGAAAACTGATGGGCACGAAATTCAATGGGTAATGATGCGGGCCATTTCAAACTCGGCAGCCAATCTGGTCATTTTCACGATGCAGGATGTACTCGGCTTATCCGGCGAGCATCGCATGAACCTGCCTGGACAATCGGCCGGCAGCTGGGAGTGGCGCTTTTCCTGGGATCAGGTTCAGCCTATTCATGCCCAAACATTGGCGAAAATTTCCCGGGACAATTTGCGCATTCCTCACCATCCCGAACGGAACCCCTGATTCGTTGCTATAACAGGAACAAGAGATGAGCAGAGGCAGGGTATGCCGTTGCAAACTCAATATCACACAAATATGTCATTTGACATAATATACATTATGCGTATTTCAGGAATGGCAAAGGCGGAACAATAAGCGGTTCAGTTTCGCGTTTGACAGAATCCCGATTAGCCGAAACGGATGCCCTCCGCCGCTGGCCGCTTGCGGCCGACGCGGAGGGAGTCGTTTCGTTGCAGTCCGGGTTCTATGTAATACCCGGACTTAGTCTCATGGATGAGATTCATAAATCCACCGAAAAAACCTCGCAAAGCTACACAGCTTGCGGCTTCCCGTGCTTTTCACCCCGTAAAATAACTATTCCAGCTTTTCCGGCTGATTTCGGCCAGATCGGAGGTTGCCATGAGTGACCTCCCGAACATCTACAAAAGCGACAAGGTTCGTAGCGACTGCCGCATCATCCAAGAGGCGGCCTCCAAGCAGGCCGGCGGCTTCTTCGGGCTGACGCTGAATCATGAGCAGTCCCGTCACGTGGCATTTGCCCTTCTGGTGCAGATCGACTCACTGGAGGAAGGCTATGAGGCGCACGAGCCCGAAGTGCAGGACGCTATCCGCTGCCTACGCGAGGTGCAAGGCAACCTGGCACGCGCCACCAAAAAACACGCCACACAGAGTGGTAACGCAAAAGGCGGTGCTGCCTCATGGGGCAAGGATTCCGATGTCCTGTTCGACAAGGAGACCGCGCTATGAGCCGTTACATCGACCCGCAGGACTTCCGCGACATGCGTCTCCGTGGCGATCTGAACCGCAAGCAGGCTGCCGACCTGCTCGACGTGACGGTGCGAACGATCCAGAACTGGGAGACCGGCGGTGCGCGCATTCCGTGGATGGCTTACCGGATGCTGCGCATCCTTTCTGGCTCTGCGCTGCCCGGCAAGGCATGGGACGGCTGGACGGTGCACGGCGAGCGGCTGTATGCACCGAATGGCCGTTGGTTCGATGCTAACCTGCTGGAGCAAGTGGAGCGCGTCTACGCAATGGCTCGGCTGTGGCGCGAGGACTACGCCAAACGGCAGCACCGGCCTGCTGCCGTGGTGCTGCCCTTCCCCGCGATTGGCGAAGTCCAAAAACTACTCGCAACGCGCAAACAGATCGGCGGTGTTCGATGAGAGATGAATTCGGGTTTGACGTTGGCACTAGCCCGCATGGGCTGTCTGCCGATCTGCCGCAATCGGTCAGGAAACACGCGACAGGTTCAGACCGCGCCCCTTCTGCAAAGCCGGTTTTGCTCGATGCGCCTGGTGCGCTTCCAGCTGCGCGCCAGGTGCGCTACGTGCCGGTGTCCTTTGCCGCGCTGGACTGGAAAGTCAGTGCGCGGAGGATCCGCGCGCTGCTTGCGGCAAAGCGGCTGGAGGGCCGCAGGGAGGCGAACGGCTACTGGGAGGTGGCCTACCCCTACCGCTTCACCTTCGGGCGGCGTGGCCCTGCTTTAAAACGCGCACAAAAGTCGGAAGCGAGGACGGAACCATTATGAAAATCACTTTGACAGGAGATCGGAAAATCATGAACATGCAAAAAGTCGGTACAGTTGCACAGTCCAAAACAGGCACTATCAACGAGGTCAAAACAGGCTCAAAGTCAATGAATACGGGCATACACGCTATACATTATGCGTATTATGAATAAAGCAGGAGCTGCCAAAACCACCATCAATTGGAGCTCCAAACCCATTTCTATCCGCCAGCAGCCTTCGGTGCGCACACCACCCAATCCGCGGAACTGCTGTGTGCTTCACTCCGGGAATTAATCAACAACCCAATACCGGCGATGCGCACGCCAGCAAGATATAAACAAGATCACAAGGCATAAAGGGCCGGTCGCACGAGCAATCAATCGTCTTGGATCACTACATAAACCAAGATCATCCCCGGAACCAGCACAAGGCTGCTATTTGCATGAGCAACCGACAGATCATACAAATCCTTACCGAAAAAATATAAGGCGGCTGCGCTTGCTTCAGGGTTTAACGACCGTTCTGCTCTGTAGCCGCGCCCGATGTACGTGCCTGGTCAATCTAATACCAACAAGCGGATGTTTACTTTCGATACGGTTCCGTCATCGCATCAATGTTTGACGCGCCTTTAGATGCCACGCCGCAGGAGTTAATTTGGACTGTCTAATTAACTACTTGTACTGTCTAATACATACGATACTTGGACTGTCCACCTAAGAGGCGGTTGCTACTCGCGATGAGTAGAAATAATATTATTTAGTCGTAGTATCTTAGCCTATAAACTTATAATAAAAATCACTTGACATGGACTGTCTAATAGTTACAATGTAGACAGTCCAATGAAAAAAGAGGCTGTCCAAATCATGTTGACGAGCTTTGAAGTGATGCAAGCTGCGAATATTTCCCGGGCAACCTTGAACAACTATATCTCCCTTGGACTGTTGCCGCGTCCACTGGTGAAAAATCCCGAACCCGGAGCTCCTACCAGTGCACGGCAGATTGGCTACTTCCCGCAGGAGGTCCTGGCTCGCCTCGAGCGCATCAGTCAATTGAAGAAGGAAGGATATGCCATGGCAGATATTGCCAGGCAACTCGAACTGGACGGATTTCCTGCACCTGAAAAAATCCCTGCGCAACAAATCAGCACCACGCAATCACCAATCGCAGAATCTCCTGCACCTTCAAAAACACCCGGTAAAAGAAACACGCCTCAGATCGTGGTGCCAGCCAAATCGAATGTACTCCGCCTCACGGTTGACCATATTCCCTACCCGGCCTACATGGTCAACTACAACTTCGAGATCACCTGGTTCAACGAGGAGGCGCGCACCGAGTTGCTGGGTGCATTCGAAAACCTTCCTGCGGACATCAAGGACCGCAACGCCTTGGCTTACCTGCTCAACGGCAGGCTCGGGCGGAATGGTGCCAATCGTGAAGAGTTGCTTCAATTTTATCTGTTGCTGGGCAAGGGTCGTTATTCGCGAAAAGACCTGATGAACATATTGAGCGGTCAGGCTGACGCTGCACCGGGACAAGCGCCTGATGAAAATCTGGCCGAATTCCGTCCCAATGGCACGTTAATGCAACTGCCGCTAACCCTGCGTTTGGAAAACGACGAAATTGTTCACTACAACGTTTATGCCTCCTATTACCGCGAAGGAATTCTGTTCATCCATCTCCCCAGCCACGCCGAAACTGACAGCTTGCTGGGATTGCTGGAACGACGCGATGAGGTGATCCGCAACCTGCTGAAAAGACACCTGCCTGTGCTGACGGATGTCGCCGTGCTGGTGGCAGACCTGCAAAGTTCGGTGCGCATTTGCATCGAGTTGCCGCCCGAGGAATATTTCGAACTCATCAACCAGATCTGGGCCTCCATGGAGCCCATTTTCCGCAAGTATTACGGGACGCACGGCAAACATGTGGGGGACGGCATGGTCTACTATTTTTTTCCGCAACCGGACTGCAACTATATCTTCAACGCGCTGATGTGCGCTCAGGAAATGAAATCCACGATGCGCAAGATCAGCAAGGAATGGCAGTTGCGCAAGAACTGGATGAACGAGTTGTACCTGAACACCGGCCTGAACGAAGGGCATGAATGGCTGGGCATCTTCCACATCGAAACCAAGGTGGAATTCACGGTCCTGGGCGACACCATCAACCATGCCGCGCGGCTGTCCGACTTTGCGCGCGGCGGCGCCATCTGGGCTACCAAGAACCTGCTCGGCAAACTGACCGCAGACGAGCGCCGGCGTGTGAAGTTCGGAATACGACGGCGGGATGCCGAGGGACGCGAAGTGTTCGTCAGCGCATTCTATTCGCGCGTGTGCGAACTGGCTTACCTCAATGACGCTGCGCGCAACGAAAAATTGAATGAAATCTCGGCGCTGCCGGTGACCGAAATCATCGAAGTGGAGGTCTGATCATGGAACCCACTTCCCAAAATACGATGAACCTGGCCGCTGAAGTCGAAGAAGCATTGCGCATTTCGGCGGTCACCTTTGACACCAGCGATGCAGCAATCATGATTACCGATGCCGACGCCTATATCATCCGCGTCAACCAGGCATTTCTCGACATCACGGGCTACAGCTCAGACGAAGTGATCGGCAAGAATGCGCGCATCATGAATTCGGAACTGCACGACAAGGCATCTTGTGACAGGATGTGGCAGCAATTGCTTCATGCCGGCACATGGACCGGCGAAATATTCGACAAGCGCAAGTGCGGAGACATTTATTCAAAGCGGTTGAAAGTCGCCGCCGTAAAAAACCGGCAACAGCTGACCACCCATTATGTTGCGATTTTCAACGACCTCAGCGAAAACAAAAAAAGCGAGTCGGAAAGGCGAAATCTGGCTTCCTATGACAAACTCACCAAATTGCCGAACCGGCATCTGTTTCTCGAACGCTTCGGTGAGACATTGACGAAAAGTGCCCGCCTGAGCAGCTTTGGCGCAATTTTGCTCATCGACCTGGATCGGTTCAAGATGCTTAACGACACAGCCGGACATGATTGCGGAGATTTGCTGCTGATCGAAGTGGCCAGCCGGCTGAAGCACTGCGTGCGCGAAATGGACAGCGTGGCCAGATTGGGTGCAGACGAGTTCATTGTATTGATTGAGGATGTCAGCGACAGCCAGGACGATACTTCGCGCAAGGTTGGGCTGGTCGCCGAGAAAATCCGCGAGTCGCTGGCCCGCCCCTACCATTGCAAGGGCCTTCAGTTGCGCAGTTCACCCAGTATCGGCATCAGCCTGTATTCCGGCAATGATTCATCGGTGGATGTCCTGGTTCAGCATGCCGAAATGGCAATGTATCAGGCCAAGAGTGCCGGACGCAATTCGGTGCGCTTTTTTGATCCGGTCATGCAGGACAAGGTGACCTCGCATGCTGCGCTGGAAAGCGATTTGCGCCAGGCCATCGCCCGGCAGCAATTGCATTTGCATTACCAGATGCAGGTGGACAACAATCATCGCCCCACGGGAGCGGAAGCGCTATTGCGCTGGTATCATCCGGATCGCGGTTTGGTGCTTCCCGGCGCATTTATTCCGATTGCCGAAGAAAGCACGCTGATACTGGAGATCGGTGACTGGGTGATGAATACCGCCTGCAGGCAATTGGCGTTGTGGGCCGCGAGCGATCAAACATGCAAATTGACGCTGGCAGTCAATGTCAGCGCAAAGCAATTTGCCATTCCCGGTTTTGTCGACAGCGTAGCGGCTATTCTGAAGGCGCATCAGGTTGATCCTTCACGCTTGAAGCTGGAGTTGACCGAGAGCGTGATGCTGGAAGACATGGCTGGCACGGTTGAAAAAATGCACGCGCTGAAAGCATTGGGTCTTGCCTTGTCCATTGACGATTTCGGCATCGGCTATTCGTCGCTCTCCTATCTGAAACAGCTGCCGCTGGATCAGCTCAAGATCGACCAAAGTTTTGTGCAGGGCATCACCAACGATGGCAGCGATGCAATGCTGGTGCAAACCATCATCGATCTGGCGGCCAATTTCCGGATGAATGTCATTGCCGAAGGCGTCGAAACACAGGCACAGCTGACTTTCCTGAAACATCACGAATGCATGGCATTCCAGGGGTTCCTGTTCGGAATGGCATTGCCCGTGCAGGAATTCGAAAAATTATTGCATCGGATAAAGAGCGAGCTGACCGGTTCCTTTCGTGCATTGAAGCCCGGGTTTTGATGCAATTTCATTTCAATAAACATCCTCGTCCCAACGGGTGCGTTATGCCCTGTGCTTCCGGGCATTGCCGATACCCAATCACCTAGCAGTTTGCTGCCTTGGTGAGATGACTGGCTGCTTCATCAATGATGCCTTGTTGAAATGATGCCTTTTTGATCTACTGGATCGCCGCGCTACGCTCGCGATGACAACCACCCCTGCCTTGTTGATTAGTTGGATCAACCCACTGCGCTCGCGATGACAACCTCCCCCGTCATTGCGAGCGCAGCGAAGCAATCCAGTCAATCAAACAATCGGCAAGGCCGATGCGGCAATCCAGATGCCTTTATCCGAATTCCGAAATGCCCTTTAAATTCGCTGGATCGCCACGCTGCGCTCGCGATGACAAATGCCTTTTTAATCCGCTGGATCGCCGCGCTGCGCTCGCGATGACTGCTACTTTCCCCCAACCATCGTCAAACAATGACGGCATACAAATCATTCCACTCCGGATTCACCGACTCAATCAGCTGCAACTTCTTCGCCCTTGATCCAGCCTTGATCTGTTTTTCCCTTGATATAACAGCGTACATTGTCTCGCCAAGCTCAAAGTAAACCAGCATATGCACACCATAACGCCGCGAAAAGCCATCCACCAAATCATTCTTGTGCTCCCACACCCGCTTCACCAAATCGGAAGTCACCCCAACATACAACGTACCGTTACGCTGACTCGCCAAAATATAAACAGCGGGATGCTTTTCCACTTTATCCCCCGTCATTACGCTGAACAGAGCTAATGCCTTATAAATCCGCTGGATCGCCGCGCTGCGCTCGCGATGACAGCCCTCCCGTCATTGCGAGCGTAGCGAAGCAATCCAGTCAATCGAACAACCGGCGAAGCCGACGCGGTAATCCAGATGCCATTATCCGAATTCCATTGG
>CAVWTZ010000120.1:0-15920 GCA_963757485.1 uncultured beta proteobacterium | reverse complement strand
GGGATAAGGTCCCCTAGAGTGAAGCGATGAACATCAATTGAACTGCACGCAGAATCTAAAACAGCCCGTGTTAGCCACCCCGAACATACAAACCGTCTTTCGTCGATACCCGCTATATGCCAGCAACTTCCTCATGTAAGATTCTCCATAACGCAATCTTCAAGGGGATATATCATGCAATCAACAAATGAAATCATGGCTGCAGCTCATGCGATACAGCAAGCCGTCGCGCCAGTGTTCCTTCTTACCGGTGTGGGGGCCATTCTCGGCGTACTCTCAGGTCGTTTGGGACGATTAATTGATCGTTCCCGGGTACTGGACGAGATCGGTGCAGAGAAACAGACTTTGTACAAAAACGAAATAGCCACTCTGCTGCGCCGTGTCCGATGGATTCACTGGGCAATTAGCCTCTGTACGACCTGCGCGTTGTTCATTTGCATAGTTATTGCGGCGTTGTTCATCGGTTCGGAACTTGACAAGGATCCATCTCGGACGATATCAATGTTCTTTATTGCGGCAATGCTGGCATTGATTGCAGGATTATTGTGTTTCCTTCGCGAAATTGCGCTAGCTACAAGCAGTTTAAAATCTAATTGAGATCGATGGTGGCTCTCTGACTTTCCGCACCTGCAGTATCCTTTATGGATCGGCCTTCGCCAGTCACGACTGACCGCTATCAGGAAGCAAAATCTAATTTCTGCCAGCGTGGCTTATCTGGCGGAGCAATGTAAGGCTTGACTGACTGTATTCCGGGCAAAAACGGACGCAGCAACCAATATGCGTTAACTGCCCGGCGCGTCATTGCGGCGACTCGATAGCGCGCGGCGCTGCACCATCGCCGGGTACCATACAGTGAATGACAGCGCTGCGACAAATGCCACGACTGATGCAGTAACATCAAGCCACAGTGGAATGTCTGCCACATATTCTGCGGCGGCATCAGCCGCCACCAGTACCATAAAGGCGGCAGCCCACGCTCCAGTGATCAAATAATTGGTGGTCCGGAAGGACGCCTTTTCCCATAGTTCTCTGGGGACGTTCTCACGGGCATATTGCAGCGTGAAGGGCTGGCGGATGGCTAGTGACAGAAGAACAATAACGAGCAGGCCACCATCGACTGAAAGCCTGACTGTTGCGACGCTCCAGACCGGGTGGATCACGAGGGTGTAGCTGGTTAGCACAAAAAACAAAACGAGACTTCCTGCTTCGAGAATCTTGATTGCCTTACTGTGCAACCACATGCGCCAGCATAGCGCCAGCGAGATTGCCAGCGCCGCACAGAGACCAGCGAGCGGGCCAGCGATACGCATCACCAGGAAAAATGCGACAAAAGGCGTCAATCCAATCAGAATGCCCACGGAAATCTCCGATAGATGGTTCTATGTTTCATGAATTCCGGCTCGTTTTCAAGTTGCCTTTTTGCTGTTTAAAATTGTACATCGAGCCATGCAGCCGGAGCATGAAGTGCTGGCTGCGTTCAAAGACATTCGGGAATGATTCACCAGCAAACACATAGTATGACGATTGGTCAATGCGTCACAGGCACAGGCATGGCGCGGCGCCAGATGCAACTTAATACGAATTAATGGATCGATGGCAATGCAACTCGACGCAAGAATGACAATTTCATGACAGAAACGCTATTAATGTGCACGCCTGATGCATTTGCCGTCAAATACGAAATCAATCCTTGGATGAAAAACCAAATAGGCCAGGTCGTATCCAAACTTGCGGTTGCACAGTGGCGCGGCCTGTTCGAAATGCTATCGGCTTTAGCCACCATCGAATTGATACGTAGTGATCCGGCATGGCCAGACCTTGTTTTTACTGCGAATGCAGGACTTCCATTGCCGCGGCACAAGAAGCTAATTCTTTCAAATTTCAAATATCCACAGCGCCAAGGGGAAAAAGCGATCATTCGGGACTGGTTCGAAACAGCGGGCTGGACGTGCATCGATTTGCCAGAAGACGCGATCTTTGAAGGGGCTGGTGATGCGCTCTTTGATTCCAAAGGGCGGCTTTGGGTAGGCATCGGCTCCCGTTCAGACGAGCATGCCCCTGCGCATCTCGCAGCCCACATCAAGACACCCATATACGGACTCAGACTGGTAGATCTGCGTTTCTATCATCTGGACACCTGTTTCTGTCCGCTGTCCACGGGATACGCGCTCTATTTGCCGGAAGCCTTCGATGAAACATCCAGGCATTTGCTTGCCAGTAGCTTCGGAGACATGCTGATTGCATTGACGCCGGAAGAAGGCATGCAATTCTGTGCTAATGCAGTTTGCACGGGGCAAGCTGTCATCATGAACCGAACCACTCCTCGCCTGAAGAAATTGCTTTTCGGGCAGGGACTTTCGGTTCTGGAAACGCCGCTGTCCGAGTTCATGAAATCTGGCGGCAGCGCCAAATGCTTGACCTTGAGTCTCGATGGTTGGACAAACGAGTGAACTCGCCACGCGTTGGATATATCCACTGGCGATGTCGGTCCATTCCAGATTTCCTCGCTGTTGCGCGGGTGTGCCGCCGCTGATCCTAGTTAATTTGGTATCTATCAAACCACGCGCCAATTCCGGCTAGGGAATGGTAAAGACTAATCTTTGTCGATCATCCGAGAATAGGGCAAATCATAGATATCCAGCGGATTGCCCGACTCGAGCACCTCTCGCCATTGACCAAGTTCGGACTCCGCACCGCGCAGCATCAACACATATTTACCCTCCTCGATGGCTTTGTGCAGCGCTTGGATTGTGGCTTCCGGAATTCCCGCGCGGTGAAAGGCAATGGCTAATTGCGACAATGCTGCAGCGCCGGCCATCGCACCGGCTCCTACCACCGCACCTCCAGCGAGAGCTTCCACAATGTAGCCGGCGGCCGCTACTGGGCCAACGCCTGGAATGATGAATAATCCGGCAGCGCCTGCGAGTATGCCCCACAATCCGCCCCAGAAAACGCCCTGTTTCCCCCAAGCCTTCATACGCTCACCGATATTCAGGCTATAAATCCCCAAAGTATCATCCCCCCGATGCGTGTACCAGTCCCAAAACGGAAATGAGATCCATCTGATAATTCATGTCGATCAAACGCTTTACAACGCCATTTGCGTTCTCTTCATCTGGATATACCGCGACGAGAACCCGGTTCTTCTCACGCAAAGACGCTCTTTCTGTTGTACTCATACCTTTTCTCCTCACTCTTGCCAATCGGTTGAACATTTTGTTTGTAGAATACATCGCTTTTCTGCTTCCAGCACATTCTGTTTAAAAGCCCAATTGTTGGAAATGCTAAACGTGTGATGGCGTGTATGCTGGGCGCTATCATGTTCGGGATTCGTCGGTTTGTTATATCAAGTTTCGTAACTAAAAGTAATTGAATCCAGGACAAGCGTCTGCTATTGGTTGGCGTAACGGTGACTGGCGAGCAAGATGCCGAACAGTCGCTGACCGGCCAATTTCTTTGATTCGCGAGTGACCGCTTTACCGCAAGCAACCGGGCATCAGGAAGCTTGGGGTGTGTGACTCAAGTGGAAGGTCAAATCAGGTTCTGAACCCCGGCATATCGACTGGTTACAAGCCACCAGCACCAGGAGGCCGAATCAACAGGACCGCTCAGAATTACGCCCCATGATGCGCAGACCTATGATGCAAAAACTCTCCCTGCAAGCGGTACAAAAACCAACATCAGTTCAGGCAGAACCCTCTACGGGTTCTGCCTGCGCATGACTTAATCCTTGGCCTGGCAGCTATGTGAGACAAATGGCATGTCTGCGTGGTACCAACTAACCAGGGTTGATCCGCTTATTCCGAGCGTTCGGCATGGTCGTTATCGAAAAACTTCAGACCATGTTCAGACCAATCTTCAGAATGTACAAGTGCAACACCGCGCAATACCTGTCCATAAGCGGCGGTTTGCAGGTTGGTGAAACTCTCGCCCGCAGCCTCGCCCTGGGTTGTATAGGCCGGGTTGTCGGTGATGCTGACCAACATGTTGGGGTCTGCTCCCTGATCGCCGGTACCTGTGCTGACGGTGGAGGTTACCGCATAGATGGTCACCGTACCGTCCATGTTGACCCGCCCCGTAATGTTCCGCAGTCCATCAGTTGCTGTTGTGTAAGCGTAGCCTGTACCGGTTGGGTTGACGCTGCCATCGTCTTTTAAACCACCCATAACCACGTAGCTCTGACCGAGGTTAAGGCCGTTCTGCAGCGTGTATGCCAAGTGCCACTGGTTGCCATCGAATACCCACTTCTGCAAGCCGGCATAGGGGCTGGTAGCAGCATCTGCCACCACGCCGTCGCCCTCGTCGGCCACATATAAGGTATTCGCGTTCGCAAACCAGATGCCGAAAGGATGATACATGCCATTGGGATATGCCCCCTTTTCGATCGTTTTTTCAGAGAGGGTGCTGAATCCGGGCAGGACGGTGATCGGAGCATTGCTCGGAATCATGCCGCCGTTAGCAAGAGCGCCGGCACTACCTACCTGGAACACGGTGTTGATGCCGTTGCTGCCGCTGCCCTTGGTGACGTACAAGGTGTTGTTGAACACGGTCATGCCGCGGAAGTTGTCATCCTTGCCGGTCTTGTCGGCAGCATAGCCGTACTGCGTGATCGAATAGCCGTACTGGTTCCCTTTGCCGGTGCCAGCGCAACCGGGGCAGACCTGGTTACCAACAACGGTGGTGTTATAGGCGCCTTCGGATATCGTGGCCGATTTCGGATTGACCATCTGCACGCCGGTATTGGCACTAAGCTCATCAAGGACGCTGTTGCTGACACCGCTTCCAGAATTGCCGGCATTGCCTACCATGTAATAGTTGCCATTGGAGCGAACGACCGCGCGGCCGTTATTGCCGCTGTATGCGTTGACGGTAGTCAAATGCAATGAGTCGTCCAGCAGGTTGATTCGGGCAATGACGCGCGCCGTGCTGGAGGTCACCGGATTGGTCGTGTCAATGACGCCCGGCGTGTTGGAATTCGATACGTCGAGCTGATTGATAGGAGCGTTGTATCCCATGAAGGTTACCGACTTTCCATCGGAGGACAGGTTGAGGGCCAGTTCAGACTTCGATGAGAAGCTCGTAGATAAATTGATTCCATGAAGGCCGGCGGGGGTGGTGATGTCGGTGCTGCCGGTCAATTGGTTGTTGGCAGTGTTGAAGGTTTCGAGCGTGATGCCGGATGTGACACCGAAACTGCCGTCCGCCACGTTATTTTGGAATACATTGGGAAAACTTCCGTCATAAGAGGCGGCAACGCCGCCGGTGCTGGTAATCCCCGGCGTGACCGTGGAAGTATTGCCACCGTAGTAGCTGGTGGATACCAGCAATTTCTCCGGCATCGAGCCGGCAAGAGCAGCGGTCCCGTTCAACAGGGCTAAGCTGGCCAATACAACAAGCCCGATGCGAGAACGGACAAAAATTGCCGGTCTTGCGGGCGATTTGGTTATAAATTTCATTTGGTTTGCACTCCAGAGTATTTCGGCACGCGAGGGCGGAATGGGCGTGCCATGTTGCTATCAGGGCGGTAAGGAATATCACAAATCGCAACAGCGTCTTTGCAATGTCCTTAGATCGGCGGCCAAGCAGAACGCTGCCTTGCGGCATATGATTCGCCAGGATTGTTTCAGTATCGTGAAGGAAGAATGTCATTCACCAGTCACAGATGATCGTGCGCAGCCGCTGAAAAAACCGGTTGACGTGTGAATCAGCGCGCTGTTTTTTTTCCATTTCACGTCACTTTCAGCGCACTGTAAAGACTTGCTGCCATGCACTTGGCGTTCCAGCAATCCTATTTTGAACGGCTGTATGCTGTTTCACGGCGAATGCAGGGCGCTGATTCACAATATCGAGCGAGGTGATCACGAATATGGAAAAATGCGGCGATGACCAGCAGTGGCAGGAATTTTCCGATTTTTGCTTTCAGCAAATTTTGAGTGAAACCTGATCTTGGGCCGGCACCTTGGCGTGGACGATATCTGGTGGTTATGGACTCCAACCGCACCTCTCGGCCGGACTGGCCGCAGAAGCCAAGCATGAACACTCGTTTGCCCAAAGTCAAACCGGCCGTTACGCCATCAGCTGTTTGACGGGGAAGGTGCCGGATTACCTGATATTGATACGTATGGAGGAGTAGCGTTCATGAATAAAAGACAATCGACGAATATGCCGATTGTATCGTTAGGCATGATGTCGGTTTTGGTGGCTCAGTTTCTTTCCGCACTAGCCGACAATGCGATCTTGATTGCGGCCATCGCAATCCTTAAGTTGCAGGGTCTGCCCAATCTCGTGCCGCAGTTGCAAGAGGCGTTCGTGTTTCCGTTCATTTTGCTCGCTCCCTTTGTCGGGCAAATTTCGGACAATTTTTCAAAAGGACGAGTCATGTTGGCCGCGAACTTGCTTAAATTGGCAGGGGCAATCGCAATGGCTTCGGGTGTCAATTCACTCTCTGCATACGGCTTGATCGGCATCGGTGCGGCAATGTATTCTCCTGCGAAGTACGGCATTCTCTCCCAGATGTTTGGGCCATCCTCATTGGTACGGGCGAACGGCATGATGGAAGGTTCAACCATCGTTGCCATATTGCTTGGCGTTTTACTGGGCGGTTGGCTGGCCGATCGCTCGTTGCATTGGGCATTTTCTGGAGTAATGATTGCCTATGGTTTCGCAGCCTTTGCCAATCTATTCATACCAAATCTGCCGGCGGAAAATGCTGCTGCAAGTTTCAATCCGTGGATGCTGATCAAGCAATTTGTGTCATCGCTAATCATGCTTTTCAAACATCCCGATTCTCGATTCAGCTTGCTCGGAACGAGCATGTTCTGGGGCAGTGGCACAACCCTGCGCTTGATGCTGTTCGCATGGGTTCCCGCAGCTTTGCTGATTACGGACAACCATACTCCGGCCAATCTGATGGGCGCGGTGTCAATTGGCATTGTGTTCGGTGCGTTTGTTGCCGGAATCTGGGTATCGCTGGCCAATGTCAATCGTGCACTGATCGGTGGGTTGTTACTGGGTCCGGCTGTCATCATGCTTGCATTGATACATAACCTGATATTTGCTGCAAGTGCAATGATTGCGATTGGATTATGCGGAGGATTATTTGTCGTGCCGCTTAATGCCTTGCTGCAAGAGCGCGGGCACGAAACCATCGGCGCAGGGAATGCATTGGCGGTTCAGAATTTTGTCGAGAATGCGGCGATGTTGCTTTTTGCTGGGGGATACAGTTTAGTCGCTTCGATGGGGATTGCTGTTAAAACAACGGCCATTGGGTTTGGGCTGATTTTGCTGGCATGTATGACTGCGCTGGCTATCCTCAGATTGAAGCGGGTCTGGTTTAGCCGCAAAGTCCACAGTCCAAAAAATGATACGCCGGAGCTGATCGAATGAATGTGCAAGCAGCTGGTCTGGTAGATTAATAATTGGCGTGATCGCGAAGCTGCGATGGTGGCATTTCCAAAACGGGCAACAGAGGCCAATTGCTGCCGTTCACTAGTGTCGTCCAGTGCAGCTATCACAACGGGAAACCGAGCTTAAACGGCGATTGTCTGCACCGGATAGGTAATCATTCTTGTCTGCCTGCGCATTGACTTTTAATAGACCAGATCGCATACACGCACAAAACTGAAATATATTTCAGTTAAAGTGGCAAATGCCAATTCGACAATAACAATATAAGAGCCGCCTGTAATTAGAGCCATTTGTACGATGAACCATCTTGACCACATCATCGAAAACGTCCGCACCGAAGGTTTCCATGAGGAACCTTGGCATGTGCTTAATAGCGCCTATTTCCCGGGCGAAGATGCGCGGTATCGTGCCAAGGAATGGGCGAACGCAAATGGAATGATGGCTTTTTTTGATTATAACGGCGGGCAACCGTTATATTTCGCAATTCAGCTGGTATCTTTTCATCGATCTCGTTCAGCCAAGTGAGTCCTTTGCTTTCGGCAGTTCTCCTCTCGTCGCACTAGTCTTTTCGAGCACAACCAACCCTCGTGTCATTTTCGGTGCACTGCTTTCGGAAGTCCGCACCATTCGACCTCGTGACAACATAGTTTCACAAAAAATTAATGCAACGAAGACCAGTTCGTTCTGCCTAACGAAGGCCCACATGATTTGGGCATGGCTTGCCGTTATGCTTTTCCGGTTATCGATTTATTAAGGAGAATCAAAATGAACGTTGAAAACAACAGAAACAACACCCGAGAAAATAATCCCAATAAGACTGATGCAGAGACGTGGTTCCATATCTTGTTCGGATGGTTTGCGGCGTTGTCGGCAATGATTGCAGTTGCTGCATTGGCAGTCGTTTCATGAGTGCGCTTTCAGATTCAGGTTGCAGTCAAGGGGCGGCTAACCGCCCCTTGACGTTTTCAGACGTATGCTAGACCGGGTTGCAAGACTGTCACTACCTGCATTTGTCTAGTTTGTCTGTAACATTAACATTGGACAATTTGATTGCGTAGCGTAACAAGCAAATGTTAAGGTCTTCTCATCTCCCCCTTGAGCAGGCGTTCTGACTGTCCGTTGGGACTACGTTGTTTCCCCAGGTCTAGGCTTGGGGATTTTTTACCTACTGATATGTCGACTAAACCGTTGACGGCAGAGACATGGCTTCAGCCAGCACTTTCTGCGACTCGTCGATTCGGCCACACTCCACAAGGTAGTCGTAATAGGCGGCGAGAATCCTGCCGCAGGAGGGATGTCGAACTGCTCCTGTTTCCAGATCGAAAATCCAAACATTTTTGCTGCCACCATCGGATTTGATGTGATATCGAAAGACCGCATTTTGCATAAATTCCTCATCAGCACATTTATATGATCGAATACTCGTTTCCTCGGCCACAGCTGAGACTAAGTAGCCTGATTGGAGTGTCATGGAGATTTTGTGAATGTCCCATGATGCCGCAAGCCGGAATAGGGTTGGCGGGAACCAGCGATACGATTTTCGTTTCCTCAGCAGGGTTGCACTATTACCCTGATGGCATATTTCCCTGCGTAATTCAGCACAACGAAATGCAGATTATTCAGAAAGATGTTGCCTAGCCGGTTTATTGCCAGGAACGGCTGGCCGCAGCGGCTGAGAAAACCGAGTTGCGAATTGAGTTGCCCGTTCTTTACCAGCTGGATTTCCGAAAGTTCCGGCAACAGCTTGTAAACAGGCTGCCAGAGCAGATCCCTTACGCTATAGCCGAAGAGCTTTTCGCCAGCCTTGCTGCAATCGCAAATCATGCCACGTTCGTCCACTGTCAGCGTCGGCGGCTCCTGCCATTCGACCCTGGAAGGTGGAAGAATCTCGCTTGCGGCATTACTTTCCCTGGCTGGGTTCATATCGTGCTCCTTAATAAAGGCTGGATCAAAATGTCGATTATGGAGAATAAAAGTTACAGCGGTATTACGTTTGACCATATATTTGCCGAGCGGTACCTGATGGACTCGGCACCAACACCTTCGGCGGTTCGTTCGAGCTTAAATTTCTCCAAGCCCGGCGATTTCGGTTCGTCCATGTGCTTCTTTATTGGCGGTTATCGGCGGCAAGGGTTTAACCGATTACTATGGGATAATTCGAACTCATCTATGTTCGATCGTAGCCAACGGGCTGACATATGCTAGAGCAAAACCATAATGGCGATTTGCCACCAGAAATTCCGAAGGCCGGGGTGAAGAGCCAAGCCTTGCTGCTTTATGGCAGGATTCTGGACGTGATCGTTACAGCCCTGATCTTTGTCATGCTGCTTACGCTGATAGGGGCCGTCGTGGGACTGATAGTTGATTTTTTTTCAGCCACAATTGCCATGCGCAATGCGGTGTCCGGCCGTAACCTCGCATATGGAATCGTTGATAGCATCGATCGTGAGCTTGTTATCGATGTTCTCTCGGTCTTTGTTCTGATCGAATTGTTTCGCACCTTCACGGACTATTTGGAATTCCATCGTGTCCGCCTAAGGGTACTGGCTGAAGTTGGCATTGCGTTTGTCTTGCGCGAGATATTTATTGGCCTTTACGGTCATAGCATAGACTGGCCTGAAATTCTGTCGCTCTCTGTCCTGTTGGCCGTGCTGGTGACGGCAAGGATCGCAGCGGTCCAGTTTCAGCCCCGTGACAATCGACCTGGATAGGTTGCGCTAACACTTGGCTGTTTCCGGCGTTAACGCTCACACGCCCAAACGTAGTCGCCGTTCAAGATATAGCTGATATTCACCGGCCGCATCTCGGGTCACTGCAGGTTCTCGTCATGTTCATGCTGCCTTCGGCGGTCTCATGCTTGTAGGCAATCTCGCCACCGCCATGACCCCCGCCACCGCGAACACCTTCAGCGTAGGCCGGAGCGGTAGAAATGATTGCAAGAAATGCAACAAGTAACATTTTTTTTCATGATCCTCTGCTTGTTATTTTCATGGGCAATGCCCCATTCAAAAAGGATGCAAGTTCATACTGTACTTCAACAATGTAACCACATCATTTCGACTCTGTGTCCGCTAACCTTTTTTGACGTAGTGAAAAATCCACATGTTGCCCAAGCCCTGATGATCCGTTCCGAACTGACTTCGCTTCAACCTTACAAGCACCCCCAGCTCACCAATTCTGGTGTTGAAGTGGCTGTCAAGACCATTAGTGACTGCATCATTAAGCAGTTAGCTCAAGGCAACAGAGTCGAATTGAGGGGGTGGCAGTTTCAGCGTGCGTACCAGGCCAGCAAGATTGGGACGCAACCCCAGCACAGGTGGAAATGTTGAACTGCCGGAAAAGGCTGTGCTGAACTTCAGGGCGGGAATTGAGTCAAGGAAGAGCGCGAATGCTGAGCCGTGAACAAAGAAACTGCGGTGCCATGATCTTTCCTTCCCGCATCTCCAATTTTGATAGTTGGTATAAGAAAAACGGAGTTGATATTTGCCTTGACTGAAATATCACACAAGCAGATTATATTTGCCATCCAGTAAAGCTGAAGGTTTTCGGTGAAGTCTGAAGGATGGCAGGATTGGATATATGTAATTATCGGTGTCTGGCTCGTTGTTTCGCCCGCTGCGCTGGGGTATTTTTCCGACAGCCCAGCCACGGCAAACAGTTGGGGAATCGGGGGAGTGTTGATCGTATTTAACCTCATCGCCATATCCAGAGTGTTTGGTGCTGGACAAGCGGTTTTCAATATTCTGCTGGGAGGATGGCTAATCCTCTCTCCATATCAGCTCGACTTTGCTGCAGATAGAGAAGCGGCGGATATCACCGTCGCGACAGGTGTATTGGCAGTCGCCTTTGCCTGTTGGCAGATATACGGTGCGATCAAGTCCAAGAAGACGTGATATTTCCTCATTTTACCAAATATACTTAGGCGGGCTGCGGTGCATGGGAGTAACAAGTAGTATTGAATCCGGCAAGACCGGCCACGACGGGCAAATCACCATATGGCAAGCAAACCAATAATCAAATGGCTGGCGACTTCTGAGGACCAAGATTACCCTGCGGCCGAGTCTTATTTGAGCCTGATCCATGATTCCAAGACTGCAGCCAAACTTGCCCGTAAATTGAAGAAAGCACCTGTGTCTGAATTCCAAGCCAAGGATATCTTCAGAGCTTCAGGCCTGTCCTTGCTGGGTGTCAGCAATTCCCATGTGGAAAAAGACCGCAAAAAGATTTTAGCGGGACTTTCTCTCTCGCCGTTACTGCTTGTAAGGGACCCGGCCAACGGCAAAGTTGTGATTGCAGACGGCTACCATCGTATGTGTTCGGTGTATGGATTCGATGAGGATGCCGTCATTCCCTGCAAGATTGCTGATGGGCCCTGATCGAGATTGATTCTGCCGTCGTGCTTGCAATCACGGGTGCAACCTAAGGACTATTGGTGCTGTTGATCGAGCCATTTGCGTGCTATCGACTTTGCCCTTGATCACCGCCACGATCACCACGATCACCACGATCACCATGATCACCATGATCACCATGATCACCGCCATGATCCCGCCATTCGCCTGGAAAAATGCAGCCAGATAGCAGGGTCGTCAGTATAAATAGCATTGCTACCGAAAACTTAAAAGACTTGTTCATTGTGAAGCTCCTTTCGGGTAAAGCTAACAATCGTTCGGAATTACGTTCAGCCATTTCCAGACTAACCATTCGCCAAATACGCCTCTGTGCGATACCACACAAATGCGCATATATACATTAGCGGCGCCTTCTCGCTACAGGTGTTGCAAATGGGCTGCAATCAGGGACTTTCCACGCCAGCGACTATATTCCGGCAGGGGATATGGCAACAGAAAAAGCCGCCGTGTGCCAAAAACAGTATAAGGCCGATGTTTTGCTCGATAGCGGCCAAGCAGCTATTGAACTCGGTTTTCCGTGGTTTGTCTTACCAGCGTGTGCCGAGGAGCAGTAATTGAAGATCTCTTGCAAATGCGTCCAGTCAGTCTCTCTTAGTGTATGCTGGCATCAGTGCCGCAGCAGACTGTAAACAAAGTACACCCACAAAATAAAGTTGCCTAAGCAAGTTAGCTCCACGTCTCCTCGTTGGAAATCGTTATGCCGATTTGGATGCGGATGATTGACTGCTCGACCGGCGCTAGTACGAGCATCTGATATGACTTCTCTTAGACTATCTCTTACCCTTTCTCGGGACATAGTTCAGCGGTGGTGGTTTTACCCGGTTCTCGCTGCGATTGCTTCCGCGCTCCTGCTTTTGGTGTTGCTGGTGTTTGGGGCAACGTTGGTCTACCCATCACTGCCATCACTGGAAGTGTTAACCGATTACCAGCCAAAAATTCCTCTGCGCGTATACAGCGCTGAAGGTACTTTGCTCGGCGAATTTGGCGAAGAACGGCGCGAACTGGTGAAGATAAACGATGTGCCGGACCTGATGAAGAAAGCCATACTGGCTGCGGAGGATGACCGCTTCTATGAACACGGCGCCGTGGACTTTTCAGGGATGCTGCGCGCAGCATTTTTTGATTTTACTTCAGGCGATGCCAGGCAAGGAGCCAGCACCATCACCATGCAGGTGGCCCGCAATTTCTTCCTCTCCAATGAAAAAACCCTGACGCGCAAATTCAAGGAAGTGCTTCTCGCGTTGGAAATAGAGCATCACCTGAGCAAGGACGAAATCCTCCAGCTTTACATCAATCAGATTTATCTCGGCCAGCACTCTTATGGTTTTGCCGCTGCCACGCAAGTTGGATCATCGTCTCGCGCAGCCGTGGATTGCCGGCTTTCGAGATGCCCTGCTCACGATCGACCGACCCGCTCTGCCAGGGTGTTGGTGCAAGCCCAGCATAGGCGGCAACCTGGCGTCGGTTGTCGAAGTGGCGGCACAGTCCCTCGGACCAGAGGATGGCGGCAAATTCAGGCCCGATACCTTTCAAATCGAGCAGCATCGCCTGGTAGCAGCAGATTCTGTTCGCTTCGTCGAAGCCAACAAACTATCCCGCTCGGCCTCCACGGCCTTGATCTGCTCGAGAAGTAGTTCGAGGCGATCGAGTTCGCGACCAATCTGAGCTTTCAGATAATTCGGCAACAGACGGCCATCTCCCGTCACGAGCCTAGCCAGGCGATCCCGCCGGTCTCGGCGCAGTGGCTCATATTCCGAGACGCCCTGGGCGAATAACAGCCCTTTGATGCGATTGACGTGCTGGACTCGCTCGGCAGTCAAGACCTTGCGTTCGCGGCAGAGACGACGCCGGTCCTCCTCCGCAGGCGTAGGTGCCCGAACCATCATACAAACCCGTGGTTCGCCTCGCTTGAACGCTAGGAGCACGCGGATCAAAGCCTCACCGTCGATCCTGTCGGTCTTCGCCCGACGACGCCTGCGCGATGTTGCGATTGAAGCTGGATCAACGACATGGCTTTCTATTTCTTCCTTCCGAAGAACGCGATGGATCCACAATCGATCAAGCCCAGCCTCTTGGATGACGACAATCGGAAAACTCTGTCCCGTTCGCGCCTGCGTCTTGTGTCTCAGCTCGGAAAATCGAGCCAGCATGCCGGCGATATCGCCGGCCTGCACTGAATGCTTCGACATCCTTATCCCGATTGCCCGGCGATAGAGACGTGATTAGCCACCTTGATCGGCTCAATTCCAACGAAACGAAAATTGCACGAAGATCAGTGCGGATAGCAGTCGGTTTGGCTTGGCTCAGCTACAGTTTCCATCATTGGCTCCAAAATGTGTCCTAGCAAGGCCATTCTGCAATAGCGTGGACACGACCCCCTCATGGGAGATTCTGTTGAATGATCACGGGCGGAAAGCGGTAACCGGCGTAGCTGATTTTGATCATCATGGAGGATAAGCGCCAGAGGTCAAGCCTGGCAAGCGCCGAACGTGACAATGCCAACTGATCCGCTGGTCAGGCCAGGAAATCCGCCGTATCGCAATTAGGCTCGCCCGAAGACGCATTAAACCTGCCCGCATCATCGCGTGGTCGCTCTCGGCGAAGAGCCCATCAAGCCCGCAGCCCGACACGCGCATATCAAATCCAAAATGCAACTGTAATGGTAGGCCGGTCGCTTCGCCAAATTCTCGAATGTCGCGCGACCCAAACTTTAGAGCCCCCGCTTCCTCATCCGAGCTCCATCTGAAACTGGGTGACTCAAACGATCGAAGAGTCGCCGAGGAAGATAACAAAACAGATTCGTCGCTACGGCGCCTCGTTGCAACGGGCATGGTCGGTGGTCCATTCGTATCGAGAACCGTCATACAGCGAACGATGTGATCGTGCATGACAGGGCCATCCTTATGCCGCTCGCTCCGGCAGGGCGGTTCGGCATCGAGACGGCATTCTAATAGGTCGCGCCGCTGGCCGTTGAGAAAGCGTGTGCTCGTGCCGGTGGTGGCGAGGATGAATCCGTCAGCACGATGAGCGCCAAGCCTCCAGCGAGCGCCGCGGTCGGCCGAATCTGGTTTCGAAGAAATGAATATCCAAAAACGACAATGCTGCCGCGGCCAGAGGCGGCGCCGAGCAATCAGCGTGAAGGCGCAACGAAGGTGGCTACATCCCCCATTCACCGTACACGGTCTCCCCGTCATATTTCTGGAAGATGCCTTGAGTTGTCCTGCTGGCGATCGCGGGAGCAGGCCGTTTGAACATATTCTTATCGCGGAACTCCTGGGGCGGCAGAAAAATTAATCAAATAATCTTGGCAGTAGCAGCGCATAAATATCCGAGATCGTTGTTGGGAGCGATCTTCCGTCGAGTGTGAGGGGGACGACGTCGTTGATCTCCGGATCGCCGTAGTTCGGACGGTCGGAAACGTAGCTGTAGATCGACGGGCCGGGCCGAGGTGCTTCGTCCTTGCCACACTGAAGGCAGTTATCAGTCAATTTTCAGTAAAACTTGAGAGCGTGTCATGATGTAATAAAGAAATTACAATACATTTGAAGTAAAATATACTCCTTATTGCAAAATAAATACAACTGAATTTATTAATAGAATAATGATACCAATTTATGAAAATCAAATATTAGTAGGATTTGAAGGAAGGGCAATTAATAAAAATATTAAACCAAAAGTTTTATATAATAAAGGAATGAAAAAATCATTATTTAATATAGATAATTTAAATTTTGAAGAACCCACGTGGATCAGTTGCCGCTTCCAACGTTTTCCTGTCCGCGCAGATGGCAGCGCCGCATCGCGCCCGTCTCGTAGCAGTGCGCGAAGCTGCGCTCGACCAACTCGCCGCGCCGCCGCAGTAAACTCTTGCCGTACTCGCCCTGCACCCGCCGCCGGTTCGCGTACACCGCTTGTTGTTCTTCGCCCTTGCCCGCCCAGTTCCGCCGCCCCTTCGGTTTCTTTTCCGGACATAATCGTGATGATAACGCCTTCATCCGCTTCACCACCGCGCCGCTGTGATAACCCTTGTCGGTCACTGCTTCTTCGATCCCGGCCACGTTCACCTTCGGCGCTTCGTGGGGCCGCAACTCCGCTTCGCGC